>DATMSN010001238.1:0-2061 GCA_035565375.1 Duganella sp.
GGCGCGAGCTGTGTCAGGTCGAACGAGGCGCGCGTGCCATACAGCGCCGCCAGGCGCTCGCGCAGATTGCGCACGCCGATGCCGGATGTCCTGGCGGTCGCCGCCCCGGGGGCGGACAGCACGCCGCCGTCATCCTCCAACCGCAGCACGATGACGTCGTCCTCGCGCATGATCGAAATGGTGATCGCGGTGTTCTGGCGGCGCCGCTCGACGGTGTGCTTGAAGATATTCTCAAGCAGCGGCTGCGTGCTCATGACCGGTACCGGGCAGGCCAGCAGCGAGTCGTCGATGTGCCAGGCGATGTGCACGCGGTCCGCGAAGCGCTCGCTCATCAGCGAGGCGTAGCCGCGCAGCAGCCGCAGCTCCAACTCCAGCGGCACCTCGTGCTGCTCGCCCAAGTCGAGCGTGGCGCGCAGCACGTCGGCCAGCTGGATCAGCATCGCGTCGGCCCGCGCGACGTCGCTGTGCATGAGCGATGAAATTGTATTGAGGGCGTTGAACAGGAAGTGTGGCTGCAGCTGCTGGCTTAGCCGCAGCAACTGCGCCTCCCGCAGCGAGGCGTTGATTCTTTCCACCCGCAGTTTTTCGTTCAGCATGGCGTGGTACGACAGCACGCCGAACGCGATGGTGGTGAAGATGAAGAAGTACACCGTCATCTTCACGTCCTCGTACAGATAAACCCGCGGCCACGCCAGGTGCGTATAGGTGTCGCCCGCCAGGCTGTAGCCGGCATGGCGGATGCCGAAGGCGATCGGCACGAAAACCACCCAGTAGACCGGCAGCCACACCAACTGGCGCGCGAACCAGCGCCGCGGCGACGAGATCAGATGGTCGTGCTTGCGCGTGAAGTAGCGCTGCATCACGATCAGCAGCGTGCCGGTGAAGGCCGACGAGGTCTCCCACAGTATCGGCTTCCACACGCCGTGATCGTTGTCGCGCAGGTATTCCTGCACGGCGGTGGTGATCATCAGCAGCCAGAATAGAACCCAGGCGATGGCGATGGTGGTTTGGGTGCGTGTCGGTCGCATGGCGGGTTCGATCCCCTTTATCTGTAGCGCGTTTCCATCAGGTCGATCTCGCGCACCAGTTTACGCGAGATGGCGTCGGAGATGCGGTCGGTGCGCGCCAGATCGAACACGGTGCGCCTCTCCGCCGCCAGCGCCGCCAGCCGCAGCTCGTTTTCGGCGTGGTCGGTCTTGCGCCATTCCGAGTCGTCGTCCCGATCGACTTCCTTGAGTTTATGCTCGTAGAACGCGATCACCCGCGCCGCCGCCTGCGGATACACCTCCGGATCGACGCAGCTTTCCGCTTCCATCAGCCTGACCTGCGTCTTCTCGATCGCCTTGATGGCGGCGTTGGCCGCTTCGCGGCGCGCCAGGTCTTCCTCGCGCTGGTCGTCCGGCTCGGCCGGGAAGGTCATGCCGGCCAGCAGGCGTGGCAGGGCGATGCTGGCCGTCAGCAGCGAAATCAGGATCACCGAGCAGGCCAGGAAAATCGTCAGCGCGCGCGCCGGGAACGGCGCGCCGCTCGGCAACGCCAGCGGCAGCGTCAACACGCCGGCCAGCGTGATGGTGCCGCGCGCGCCGGCCAGGGTGGTCGCCAGCAGCAGGCGCGCGTTGATTTTCTGGCGCGGCTGGTGGCGGATCTTCTGCTTGAAGATGGTCAGCCGCAGCGACGCCCATACCCACGCCATGCGCAGCACCAGCAGGCCGGCGGTGATGGCGAACGCGTAGATGGCCAGCCACCACGGATTGAGATGGCCGCTTTCCTCGATCGACAGGCTGGCGCCACGGAAGATGTCCGGCAACTGCTCGCCGAGCAGCACGAACATCACGCCGTTGAGCGCGAACTGCACCGTGTCCCACACCGCCGAGCGCTGGATGCGGGTATTGGCCAGCGCGTGGCCGCTTAGCTCCACGTAGCTCATCGTTACGCCGGCGGCGACGGCGGCCAGGATGCCGGAGCCGTGCAGCCGTTCCGCCACCAGGTACGCGCCGAACGGCAGCAGCAGGTTGACCAGGATCGGCGAGCCGACCGGTTCGCCGAAGCGGCGCGACAGCC
>DATMSN010001239.1:0-1524 GCA_035565375.1 Duganella sp.
GGCGCGGCGCAAGCCCCGGCTGCCCAGGCCGAACTCGGCGCTGTGGTGCGGCGCGAACTTCGGTTTCTTGGTGACGATATTGATCGTGCCGCCCGGCTCGCTGCTGCCGTAGAGCGCCGACGCCGGCCCCTTGAGGAACTCGAAGCGCTCGACGGTGGCGCTGTCGCGCGGCGGGTTGTAGCCGCGCGCGCCGGGAAAGCCGTTGACCAGGAAGCCCATGTCCGTGCTGCTGAAGCCGCGGATGCCGAAGTTGTCCCAGGTGCCGCCGAAATCGTTGAGGCGCGAAATGCCGCTGACGAAGTCGACCGTGTCGGCCAGGCGCAGCGCGCCCAGGTCGTCGATCTGCTGCTGGCCCATCACCCGGACCGATTGCGGCACTTCGCGCAGCGGCGTGTCGGTGCGCGTGGCGCCGCTGCTGTGCTGCGGGTTGTACTGGGCGGTGGCGCGCTCGGCGGCGACGGTGACCTGCGGCAGCGCCATATCGGCGGCGGCATCATCGGTGGTGGTTTGCGCATGGACCGAGCAGGCAAACGGGGCTGCGGACAGCAGGCTCAGGGCGAGCCGGCGCGCGGTGGGGCGTGAAGACATGGAAATCCGTGGACGTTGAAATATGGTCCACATTATAAATGATAATCAATCGCATTTGGGGGTGGGTTAGCGTTTGCATGCCGCCATCCGGCGGGGGCCGGACCGGGATTCGTGATTTCTGGTATTTTGTGGGACGCATATTAGAAAGGCCACACATGAACGATCTCTCCACCTTCCCCATCACCAAAAAATGGCCGGCCGGGCACCCCGACCGGATCCAGCTCTACTCGCTGCCCACGCCCAACGGCGTCAAGGTCTCGATCATGCTGGAGGAAACCGGGCTGCCGTACGAGCCGCATCTGGTCAATTTTGAAAGCAACGACCAGCTGTCGCCGGAATTCGTGTCGCTCAATCCGAACAACAAGATCCCGGCCATCCTCGATCCGAACGGTCCGGACGGCAAGCCGCTGGCGCTGTTCGAATCCGGCGCGATCCTCATTTATCTGGCGGCAAAGAGCGGCCAGTTCCTGCCGGCCGATGCCGCCGGGCGCTATGAAACGCTGCAGTGGGTGATGTTCCAGATGGGCGGCATCGGGCCGATGTTCGGCCAGGTCGGGTTCTTCCACAAGTTCGCCGGCAAGGACTACGAGGACAAGCGTCCGCGCGACCGCTACGTGGCCGAGGCCAAGCGGCTGCTCGGCGTGCTCAACGAGCAGCTGGCGACGCGCCGCTGGGTGGTCGGCGACGAGTACACGATCGCCGACATCGCCATCTTTCCGTGGGTGCGCAACCTGGTCGGTTTTTACGGGGCGGGCGAGCTGGTGGGCATCGCCGACTTCCCGCACGTGACGCGGGCGCTGGAGGCGTTTGTCGCCCGTCCGGCGGTGGCCAGGGGCCTGGAGATACCGCAGCGGACGTAGGGCCGTGGATCCGGGGCGCGGCGTCCCGGCTCAATACTTGACGAACTTCGACTCGTCCGGCGCCGCGCCGGATCGG
>DATMSN010001240.1:0-1969 GCA_035565375.1 Duganella sp.
CTTCGTCTTCGCTGCGGGTGGCGTGCAGGCGGCGGATATCAAACACGCTGCCGCGCGCACCGTGATGCACCTCGCCATAAAACTCGCCCGACTTGAATTGGAGTGGAGTGTTCATGCCGCTATTCTAGGTGCGACCGGCTCGGCCGGCGCACGCGGGCGGATGAACGGCGCGCAACGATGGATGAACTGTCGATTTGAAGGGGCGAAGCCGCCCGCCCCCTCTCTCCCTGATGTGGACCGAGCTACTCGACGCGCTCCTGGGCCGGAGGTTGGGCATCTCCCAAAACACTGTCCTGCGCCACCTGCGCTCGGCTATCCGTTGCATCCTAGAAAATTGCGACTACGTACGATCATCGGTCACCACGCGACAGCGACATGGACTGAATTTGGCTACACCATGAATGGTGCACGCGCCGATGTGAGCACGTTGCGGAGCAGGGATTCGTGACAGTTAGTCTCCTCATTCGTTGCATCGGACCCCAGGTCTAGTCTGAGCTAGTACAGCTAACCGCTATCGTTTCTCGGCCGGCAGACTCGCCAGGAAGGCGTGGATCTGCGACACCACCGCCGCGCCTTCGCCCACCGCCGCCGCGACCCGCTTGGTCGAGCTGGCGCGCACGTCGCCGATGGCGAACACGCCCGGCACGCTGGTCTCGAGCGCCGCCCGCGCCGGCATCTCGCGCGGGTAGACACCCTTCTCGAAGTTGGCCTTGCACTGCGACTTGGTGACGTCGAAACCGGTGCGGATGAAGCCGTGGCCGTCGACGTCGACGCCGCAGTCCTCCAGCCAGCCGGTGTTCGGATCGGCGCCGATGAACAGGAACACGCGGCAGACATCGTAGTCGCATTCCTGCCCGGTCTGCGAATTGCGGATGCGCACCTGCTTCAGCCCATCCTCGTCGCCCTCCAGCGCCACGATCTCCGAGTGCGTGTGCAGTTCGATATTCGGCGTGGCCTGGATGCGTTCGATCAGATAGCTCGACATCGTCGACGACAGGCTGTCCTTGCGGATCAGCATGTGCACCTTGGACGCGTGCCCGGACAGGAACACCGCCGCCTGGCCGGCCGAGTTGCCGCCGCCGACCAGCACGATTTCCTCGCTCTTGCACAGCTTGCCCTCGATCGGCGACGCCCAGTAGTAAATCCCCTTGCCCTCGAACTGCTTCAGGTTGGCCAGCGACGGCCGGCGGTAGCGCGCGCCGCACGACAGCACCACGGTCTTCGCTTGCAGGCGTTGCAGGCTGCCGCACATTTCGACCTGCAACGGATAGGTGTCGCAGATGAGCCGCCCGGCGGGGGCGGGGATGGCGATCTCGACGCCGAATTTCTGCGCCTGCACGTAGGCGCGTCCCGCCAGCGCGCGGCCGGAGACGCCGGTCGGGAAGCCCAGATAGTTTTCGATGCGGGCGCTGGCCGCCGCCTGGCCGCCGAAGGCGCGCGTCTCCAGCGCCAGCACCGACAAGCCCTCGGACGCCGCGTACACGGCCGTCGCCAGTCCGGCCGGGCCGGCGCCGACGACGATGACGTCCCACACCTTGTCGGCCGGCAGCTCGGGCAGCATGCCGAGGCAGCGGCCGATGTCGACCACGGTGGGGTTTTTCTTCACCACGCCGTCCGGACACACCACCAGCGGCAAGTCTTCCGGCTTGGGCTGGTAGTAGGCCATCAGGTCGGCCGCCTGCCGGTCCACCTCCGGATCGAGCACGCTGTACGGATGGCCGTTGGCGGCCAGGAAGCTTTGCAGCGTGTGGATGCGGCCGTGGCCGCGCGGACCGACGATGACCGGGCCGCCCGAGTTCTGTTCGATCAGGCCGACGCGGCGCAGGATCAGCGCGCGCACGATGCGCTCGCCCAGCTCCGCTTCCGCGATGACCAGGGCGCGCAGGTTTTCCGCCGACACTTCCAGTACTTCGACGTCGTCCTTGGCCGTGGCGTTGACCAGGGAAGGGCGGCCCGACAGCTGCGATAC
>DATMSN010001241.1:0-3029 GCA_035565375.1 Duganella sp.
GGCCGCGTCGACGCAGGCCGAGGCCCGCTTCATGCTGGCCGCGCAGCCCTTCAGCTTCGTGCTCGTGGGCATGGACGGGCCGGAGGGCGATGGCGCGGCATTCATCCGCCACGTGCGCACCGCCCATCCGCATATCGACGCCATCGCCATGTCGGAAACCGACGATGACCGACTGGTGGGCGACGCCATTGCCGCGGGTGCGGTGGGCTACGTGCTGACCGAAGCCGACGACGCTGAACTCGCGTTCCTGCTGCGCTCCATCGAACGCGGCGGCGCGCCGGTGGATTCGCGCATTGCGCGCCGCATCCTCGGCTTGTTCGCGGCTTCCGCCCAGCCCAAGCCGATCGCCATCCAGCCCGTGCCCGCGAGCCTGGCGCCGGGCAAGCCGTTGCTGTCGCCGCGCGAGCTGAAAGTGCTGCGCCTCATTGCCCAGGGCTGGAGCAACCAGCAGATCGCCGAGGCCGTGTCGCTTTCGGTCAACACCATCGAGTTTCACGCGAAGAACATCTACCGCAAGCTGTCCGTCAAGTCGCGGACCCAGGCGGTGCATCAGGCGACACAGCAGGGCCTCTTCAACTGAGGCGGATCGGGGCTGGCGCAGGGCGGGGGCGGGCGTGCCCGCAGCAGGGTCAACGGTTGCGCAATGCAGCACGATCCTGTAACGTTCTGTAAGTGCGACGTCAGCAACGTTGCCGAACTCTTTCCCCACTCTTTCTGGAGCCATCTTGAAGATCACCAAACGCCGCTTGCTCGAAAGCGGCGCAGCAGCAGTTGCCGCATCGCTTTTTGCACCCGGTTCGTGGGCCCAGCGCGCCGGCACCGCCGCTGCCGGCGGCGACGCCTGGCCGACCAAGCCGGTTCGCATCCTCGTGGGGTTTCCCGCCGGCGCATCGCCTGATCTTGCGGCGCGCGCCATTGCCGAGCCGCTGTCGAAGATCCTGCGCCAGCCGGTCACGGTCGAGAACAAGCCTGGCGCCAGCGGCAACCTGGTGGCCGACCAGGTGGCCAAGGCGACCGACGACCATACCATCGGCGCGCTGATCAACGGCAATCTCACCATTGCCAGGCTGCTCAACCCCAAGCTCGGCTTCGACCCCGAGAAGGACTTTGCGCCGGTCGGCATGATCGGCACCGCACCGCTGGTGCTGGCGGTGTCGGGCAACGCCACCGGCAAGACGGCGGCCGAACAACTGCTGTGGGTGCGCAACCTCGGCAGCGGCGGCAAGTACGGCACGCCAGGTGTGGGCACCGTGGGCCACCTGGGCATGGAACTGCTCAAGAGCCGCGCCGCCATCACCGCGCAGCACAAGCCTTACACCGGCAACCCGCAGGTCATTGCCGGCCTGCTGGCGGGCGAGATCCAGCTGGCGCTGCTGCCGCCGGGCCTGGCCATGCCGCATGTGAAGTCGGGCAAGCTCAAGGCCATCGGCGTGACCTCGCCCGAGCGCAGCCCGCTGATCAACGAACTGCCCACGATCCGCGACGCCGACGTGCGCGGCGCCGACCTCGAGATCTGGACCGCGCTGGCCGCGCCCGCGAACATGAAGCCCGCGGCCGTCGCAAGACTCAATGCCGCGCTGGTCGAAGTCATCAGCTCGCCCGACGTGAGCCAGGCGCTGCTGAAGACCGGCTGGCAGGCCCAGCCCGGCTCGCCCGACACGCTGGCCAAGCGCATGCGCGCCGACACCACGCGCCTGGGCGGCGTGATCATCATGAAGGGCATCCACTCGGAAGGCTGATGCCTTCCGGGGTGTCGTTCGCTGCTTCGCTCGCCCGCGCTCAGGTCTTCGATGCGGTGCGCTTGAACAGCGGCTGCTCGAAGCGGATCGTGATGATCTCCGTGTCGTCCGGCTTGCCGGGCACGCGGCCGTCTTCCGTCGGGTAGTTGGTGTCGATCGCGACGGCGAGCGTGTAGTCGTCCACCACCTCGACGCTTTCGATCGAGTCGAAGGGCATGCTGAACTTGCCGTTCGCGACGTTGGCCAGCGGGCCGCCGATGTCGTCCGCGTCGGAGATGTTCAGCAGGTCGACCAGCAGCGTCTTCTTGAGCACGCCGTCGGCGTCCTTCACGTCGAGGTCGACCATGTAGAGGCGCTTGACCACTGCCTTGGAACCATAGAGGCTGTCGCGCTCGATCAGCACGAACCTGTTGCCGCCGATGTTGGTCATGTCGCCGATGACGATCTGGTTGTCCTTGGCGGGGCCGTCCTTCCTGTAGACCGGGTTCTTGCCGGTGTAGAGCATCGAGGCGGGATCGAACTCGAAGAAGTTCAGGTAGCGCTCGTCGTCGGCCACCGGGCGCAGCGAGGCCAGCGAAGGCGCCGCTTCGGGCACCGCGTAGAGGCGGGTCTTGTCGGCGTTGAAGGCGAGGCTCTCGAAGCCGCGGCTGGAGAGCGAAGTCGCGGTGGCGCCCTCGTTCATCACCAGCGGGTTGGACGGGCTGCGCAGGAAGGGATGCGGCACCGGGTCGCTCATCAGCGTGCCGTCCTTGTCGAAGTGCAGGATGTAGGGGCCGAACTCCTCGCCCACGAAGTACGTGCCGTCCTTCGCGCGGGCGATCGACTCGACGTCGAGATCGAAGCCCGTCAGCAGCCGGCCGCTGACGATGCGCGGATCGACCGGCTTGCCGCTGTCGACGAGGTTGTTGCCCGAGACCGTCTGGTAGTTGGCGAAGTCGGCGGTGATCTTCAAATCGACGCCCTTGCCGTCCTTCAGGAAACCCTTCGCATCGTTGAATGCGACATGGCTGTTGACCTTCACGGTGCCGGGCACCGTCGTGCCGTTGGACGCGGTGCGGAAATCGATGCTCACGTTGTAGAAGCCGACCACGAAGTCGCCGGAGTTGCCCTTGCTGCCGTAGCCGTTGTCGGGCATGGCGGTCCAGGTGCCGTCGTCGTTCTTCAGCAGCGCCGAGAAGCCGGGCAGCGGCTGGCCGTCGACGAAGGGCGGCGTCACGCCGAGCGCGGCGGTGATGAACTGGCCGGTGGTCGGCCCGGGCTGGCGGAACGAGGCGGGCAGCGAGGCCCAGC
>DATMSN010001242.1:0-4149 GCA_035565375.1 Duganella sp.
CGACGGCGCGCCGCCGGAGCTGCTGCTGCGGCAGGCGCTGCTGCCGGCCGCGCGCTTCCTCGGCATGGATTTCCAGGCCGACACGATCGACGCCTTCTGGCGCGCCGCCACGCCGGCCTGGGCACAAGTTCTGCGGAATCCGCCTAAATCGCGCTAGTCTGGACACCGATCAAACACGGCAGAGTCGTGCGCCGCGCGGCCGCGCTTTTCATCTACACTAGGACGATGGAAGTCGAACTCAAACTACTGCTCTCTCCGGCCGACAACGAGGCGCTGATGCGCCACCCGCTGATCGCCGCGCACGCCAGCGGGCCCGCGCGCAAGCAACTGACGACGGCGCATTACTTCGACACGCCGGATCTGCATTTCCTGCATCACGGCGCCGGCCTGCGCGTGCGCAAGGTCGGCGACGAGTGGATACAAACGATGAAGGCCGGCGGCAGCGTGCAGAGCGGCTTGCACAGCCGCAACGAGTGGGAATGCCCGGTGGACCGTGCCTGGCCGCGCCTGGGGCGCCTGCGCAAGCTGATCGGCGACGATCCGCAATGGCTGGAGATGCTGGACCTGCCGGACCTGAAGGAACGGCTGGAGCCGCTATTCGTGGTGGAGGTCGAGCGCCACACCTGGGATCTGGACATCGAAGGCAACCGGATCGAGCTGGTGCTCGACCACGGCCATATCGAGCGCCACGGCCGCAAAATCGACGTCAACGAAATCGAACTCGAACTCAAGGACGGCGAACCGGCCTCCCTGTACGCGTTCGCGCTGGAACTGCACAAGCGCATTCCCCTGCGTCTTAGCAACGTCAGCAAGGCCGAGCGGGGCTACCTGCTGTGCCGGCAAACGGGTACCGCCCCCTACCGCGCCCAGGCGCTGACCTTGGACCCGGACGCCACCGTCGGCGCGGCCCTCAAGACCATCCTCGACAACTGCCTGCAGCACATCCAGCGCAACGAGGACGCCGTCATCCATGGCGACGACCCCGAAACGGTGCACCAGATGCGCGTCGGCCTGCGGCGGCTGCGCTCGGCGTTAAAACTGTTCGACACCGTCGCCCCCTGCCCGGACCCACTGGCGGCCGACATCGCCTGGCTGGGCAACGAGCTGGGCGCCGCCCGCGATGCCGACGTGCTGCTGATGTCGACGCTGCCGCGCATCCAATCGAGTCCCGGCGGCAAAAACGGGCTGATGGAATTGCAGACGCTGGCGCTGGCCGCGGCGCGCACCTACCGCAAAGTGGCGGCGCAGGCGCTGCTGTCGCCGCGCTACACGCAACTGTTGCTATCGATGGGCGTGTGGATGCAGCACATCGCCACGGACGTGCCGGACAGCCCGCTGCCCAAATTCGTCCACTCGACGATGCAGCGCCTGCACAAGCAATTGATCAAGCGCGCCAACCGCATGGACGACGCCGACGACGCCTCGATCCACCGCGCCCGCATCGCCGCCAAGCGCGGCCGCTACGCGCTGGAGTTCTTCCATTCGCTGTACCGGCGCAAGGGGTCGCGCCAATACCTCAAGACGCTGGCGGCGATCCAGTCCGAGCTCGGCCAGCACAACGATCTGATCATCGCCGACCGGCTGTTGCAGGAAATGGCCGAGCACAATCCGGACGCGGCCGACAGCCTCGGCTACGCGCGCGGCTATCTGAAAGCGCTACAGTCGCAAACGCCGATCGACCTGGACAGCATCCGCGACACCTTGCATCAGCTAAAACTGCCGCACTGAATCACTGGACCGACGCGCCGCTCGCGGCGGGCACCGGCTTGGACGTCACCGTCCAGGCCAGCGTGCCGGCGCACTTGGCCTGCACCACCGCCGACAACGCCTGGTCGGCATCCTCGCTCGCCAGCGGGTATTCCCTGGTCCCCTCGATCTTGAAGTGCAGATCGGGCATGGTGGAACTGGCGGTCTTCGACAACACGGGCAAAAAGCCGCGCTCGGCCAATATGCGCCGGCAAGGCTCGATGCCCTTCAGATCGAACGATTCAAGCTTGATGCTGAACACCCAGCGCTCGGCCACGCCGCGCGCCGCCAGCACGGGGTCGGGCAGCATCAGTTGCGACGGCAAGGTGGCGGCGCCGGCGTGGGCGCCAAACAGGGAAGCGGCCAGCAAGGCGGCGCGGACGATACGACGGTACATGGGCAATCCTCAAAATCCAGTCAAGCCGCCATGGTATCAGCCCACGAGAATTGGATACAGCGTGGCCACCAGCAATAGCGCCATCGCCACGTTAAAGATGCGCACCGAACGCGGGTCCTGCAACAGGCGGCGCATGGCCACGCCGAACACCGCCCATGCGCCGACGCCGAAGGTGCCGACCACGTTGAACACCAGCGCCAGCTGCGCCACCTCGCCGACGCCAAAGCCCTGCGGCAGATACGTGGTGATGGCGCTGATGGCCATCACCCAGGCCTTGGGATTAATCCACTGGAACGCCGCCGCGCCGAAAAACCCCATCGGTTTGGACCGCGCCGCCTGCTCGGCGTTCATCGGCGCCGCGCGGGCCAGCTTCCACGCCAGCCACAACAGATAGATCGCGCCGACATACTTCCATATCAGCTGCAACAGCGGAAACCGCACGAACACCGCGTGCAAGCCCAGCCCGGTGGCGAAGATCATGAACGCGAAACCGAAGGTGATGCCGAACAGGTGCGGCAACGAGCGCTTGAAGCCGTAGTTCAGCCCCGAGGCCATGATCATCGCATTGTTCGGCCCGGGCGTGATGAAGGTGACGGCGGCGAAGGTGAACAAAGGCAGCAACAGGTCGGGCGGCATATTATTTTCCGGTGACAATCAGGTGGTTTCATTGTAGGCGCGACTGTGCTGGCGCGTACCGGTACAGTTATGCACACCGTGCGTCCACCTGTATTGGTCACTTCGCCGATACGACCTTCGCCGCCGCCCGCGCCGGCTTGCGCTGGCGGCCCAGCAGCTTGTAGAAGCTCTCCAGCTCGCGCCGCACCAGGTCCTGGCCGTTCTCGATGACGAAGTCCTGGAACGAGGCGGCCACCTTCGGGATCGGCTGGCCGCTCAGGTGCATGATGTGCCAGTCCGCCTCGACCGGATTTTCCTGCATCGGCAGGATCGCCAGCAGGCCGGCCTCGAACTCCAGGCCGCACGCGTGCACCGACAAAAAGCCCAGCCCCAGCCCGGCCGACACCATGCGCTTGATCGCCTCGTTGCTCGACACCTCGGAGCCGAATTCGGCGGGGTGTCCGGCGTCGCGCAGCAGCTTCTCGACCGCCGTGCGGGTGCCGGAGCCGCGCTCGCGCACCATCAGGTTGGCGGCCATGACGTCGTTGAGCGTGATTTTTTTCTTCTTCATCAGCGGATGCGCGGGGCTGGCCACGAACGCCATCGGATGCCGCGCGAACTTGGCCGCGTTGGTGCGCAGCTCGCGCGGCGGGGTGCCCATGATGGCCAGGTCGATCTCCTGGCGCGCCAGCATGTTGACGATCTCCGAGCGGTTCCCCACCTGCAGCTTGAGGCGCACGTCCGGCCGCTTGATCGTGAACGGCACCAGCATCGGCGGCAGCAGGTGTTCGGCGGTGGTGACGGCGCCGATGCGCAGCGTACCGCTGGTGACGCCCTGCAGCGCGGCCAGCTCGTCGCCGGCCTGCTCCAGCAGCCGCAGGATGCGCTCGGAGAAGGTCGCCATCACCTCGCCGGCGGCGGTCAGCTGGATATTGCGTCCCACCTTGCGCGTGAGCGCGATGCCGGCGATGTCCTCCAGCGTGCGCAGTTGCAGCGATACGGCCGGCTGGGTGACGTGCATCGCCTCGGCAGCGCGCGACACGCTCTCATGGCGGGCCACCAACACCAGCGATTGCAGCTGGCGGAAACTGGCGTGATACATAAGCTCTCCCTTATCAACTATCGAATATCTTTAATTTTTCTTTTGTAGATTCTACCGTTATATTTACGTCAATGCGTTAAATCAAATTTTTAAGAGATGAGTCACCCAACCGGCACTGTTTAGCGAGAACGATATGAGCATAGACGTGATCTTCCTTGGCCTCGACGGCGTACTGTTCGACACCGAAGCGCTGCATCTGGCGGCCTGCAACGCGGCCTTCGCCAACGCCGGCCTGCCGATACGCTGGACCCTGCCGGCGCTGCGGGCCGCCGCCGCCACCCACGGCTAC
>DATMSN010001243.1:0-4232 GCA_035565375.1 Duganella sp.
ACGCCGCCGGCCAGCGCCGTCGACCTGCTGCCGCTGCTCGACGAAATGCGCCTGATCAAGGACGACGGCGAGCAGGCCACGATGCTGCGCGCGGCCACCATCTCCGGCGCGGCGCACGCGCGGGCGATGCGCGCCTCGCGCCCGGGCATGTACGAGTACCAGATCGAAGCGGAACTGCTGTACGAATTCCGCCGCAACGGCGCCCAGGCGCCGGCCTACAACTCGATCGTCGCCGCCGGCGCCAACGCCTGCGTGCTGCACTACAGCGCCAACAACGCGCAGACGAAAGACGGCGACCTGGTGCTGATCGACGCCGGCTGCGAGCTCGATGGCTACGCTTCCGACATTACCCGCACCTATCCGGTCAACGGCCGCTACTCGGCGCCGCAAAAGCGTCTGTATGAACTGGTGCTGGCGGCGCAATCGGCGGCGCTGGCGGCCATCGCCCCCGGCCTACCCTATTCCGGCGCGCACGACGCGGCGCTGCGAGTGCTATCTGAAGGCATGCTCGATCTGGGCCTGCTGAACAAGGATGTCCACGGCGGGGTGGCCGACGTCATCGCCAACAAGCACTATATGCAGTTCTATATGCACGGCACAGGGCACTGGCTGGGCATGGACGTGCACGATGTCGGCCTGTATCGCGACGTGAACGCGGCCGGCAAACCTTCGCGCGCGCTGCAACCGGGCATGGTGCTGACGGTCGAACCGGGCATCTACGTGCGGCCGGCCGACGGCGTGCCGGAGGAATACTGGAACACCGGTATCCGCATCGAGGACGATGTGCTGGTCGGCGCCGACGGCCACACCATCCTGAGCGCGGCCGCGCCCAAGACCGTGGCCGAGATCGAGGAACTGATGCGCGAAGCGATGCCGACGCGATGACCGATTCCACTATCGACGCCGACGTCGCCATCTGCGGCGCCGGCCCGGCCGGCATGGCGCTGGCCGCGCTGCTGGCCAAACGCGGCGTACCCGCCACGCGCATCGCGCTGGTCGACGCCAAGTCGCTGGCGCAGGCCAGCAAGGATCCGCGCTCGATCGCGCTGTCATACGGCAGCCGCCAGATACTCGAGGAAATCGGCGCCTGGCCCGTGCCGGCGACGGCGATCCACCAGATCCATGTGTCGCGGCGCGGACAGTTCGGCCGCAGCCTGATCGACCGCGACGAACACAAACTGCCGGCCCTCGGCTATGTCACCCGTTACGGCGATCTGGTGACGGCGCTGGGCGGCGTCTGCGAACGGGCTGGCATCGCGACAGTGCGGCCGGCGCGGGTGGAAGCGCTCGACGAGCTGTCCGACTCGGTGGTGCTGACCATCACCGACCCGGCCACCGCGAGCGCGTCGTCGCTGCGCGCATCGATTGTCGTGCAGGCCGAAGGCGGCTTGTTCGACGACCAGGAAAGCCGCTCGCAGCGGCGCGACTACCGGCAGACGGCGATCATCGCGCAAGTGCGCAGCAGCCGGCCGATCGGGCACCGCGCCTTCGAACGCTTTACCGAACAAGGCCCGCTGGCGCTGCTGCCGCAGGGCGAGGAATACTCGCTGGTGTGGTGCGTGCGGCCGGACTTTGCCGAGCAGTTGCGGGCGCTCGACGACCAGGCCTTCCTGGCGGCGCTGGGCGAGGCGTTCGGCGAACGCGTCGGCCGCTTCACGCATGCCTCGCCGCGCCTGGCCTTCCCGCTTGGGTTGAATGCCGATCCACGCGCCACCGCCCGAACGGTCGCCATCGGCAATGCCGCGCAAACCTTGCATCCGGTCGCGGGACAGGGATTGAATCTGGGCCTGCGCGACGTCACCGTGCTGGCGCGCCTGCTGGCGCAAGGGGCCACGCCGGAAATGCTGGCGAAGTTCACCGAGCTTCGCCGGCAGGACCGGACCACGACGGTGCGGCTGACCGATACGATGGCGCGCGTGTTCGCCAACGACTCACCGGCACAGGCGTTGCTGGGGCTGTCGCTCGCAGCCATCGACGTGGTCGGCCCGGCGCGCGGCGTGCTGGCCGAGTTGATGATGTACGGCCGCCGCTGAGAGACGCCTGGCCGCCTCGGAATCACGGGGGGGGGGCGGATTAGCGGGCGAAGCCCGCTAATCCGCGTGTCACCGTGGTACTCATCAGGTACGGGTGATCGACGCGCCGCCGTCGATCAGCGACGCGGTGCCGGTGACGAACGACGAATCATCCGACGCCAGGTACAGCACCGAGCGCGCCAACTCCTCCGGCTGCGCCACGCGTTTCAACGCATGCAGATTGGTGATGAAGGACGTCGCCTCCGGCGTATCGTTCATCTCCCGATACATCTGCGTATCGACCGCGCCGGGCAGCACCGAATTCACGCGCACGCCCTTCGAACCGTATTCCGCCGCCAGCGCCTGCGTCAGCCCGATCAACCCCGCCTTGCTGGCCGCGTAAGCCGCCACGCCGGGAAACGCGAAGCTATAACCAACGAAGGTCGAGGTGAAAATCACCGAACCGCCGCCATGCTTGATCATCTCGGGAATCTGATGCTTGGCGCCGAGGAAGGCGCTGGTCAGGTTGGCGGCCAGGGTCTCGTTCCAGCCCTGCTCCGACACGCCGGTGGTCTCGCCCATTTCGCCCAGCGTGCCGGCGTTGTTGTAGGCGATATCGAGCCGGCCATACGCTTCCACCGCTGCGGCGACCAACCGCGAGTTGAACGCCTCCGAGGTGACGTCGCCGGTCAGCGCGATGGCTTGTCCGCCATCGGCCTCGATTTCCGCGACCAGCGTGGCCAGTTCCGCCGCGCGGCGCGCCGCGACGACAACCTTGGCGCCTTCGGCTGCGAACAGTTTGGCGGTGGCGCGGCCGATGCCGGAAGAGGCGCCAGTGACGATTGCGACTTTGTTTTGTAAGCGGTTCATGTTGAAACTCCTTGTGGTGGGTTAGTGAAGCCATCATAAGATTCACTAACCCAACCATCAATCGGCCAAACAACAATAGACCATTCACAAAATATGAATTGAATCCCCTACTCGACGGCCTTGACCATGTCCTCGATGACCTTTTTAGCGTCGCCGAACACCATCATCGTATTGGCCTGATAGAACAACTCGTTATCCAGGCCCGCGTAACCGGACGCCATCGAGCGCTTGTTGACGATGATGCTCTTGGCCTTGTACGCCTCCAGGATCGGCATGCCGGCGATCGGCGACTTGGGATCCTTGGCGGCCGGGTTAACCACGTCGTTCGCGCCCAGGATCAGCACCACGTCGGTCTGGCCGAATTCGCCGTTGATGTCCTCCATCTCGAACACCTGGTCGTACGGCACCTCGGCCTCGGCCAGCAGCACGTTCATGTGGCCCGGCATGCGCCCGGCCACCGGATGGATCGCGTACTTCACGCTCACGCCCTTGTGCGTCAGCTTCTCGACCAGCTCCTTGAGCGAGTGCTGCGCGCGCGCCACCGCCAGGCCGTAGCCCGGCACGATGATCACGCTCTCCGCGTTGGCCATGATGAAGGCGGCGTCGTCGGCCGAACCGGATTTGACCGGCCGCTGCTCCTTGGCCCCGCCGGCGCCCGCCTCCGCCGGGGCGCCGCCGAAGCCGCCCAGGATCACGTTGAAGAACGAGCGGTTCATCGCCTTGCACATGATGTACGACAGGATCGCGCCGGACGAGCCGACCAGCGAACCGGCGATGATCAGCATCGCGTTGTTGAGCGAGAAGCCGATCCCCGCCGCCGCCCAGCCGGAGTAGGAGTTCAGCATCGACACCACCACCGGCATGTCGGCGCCGCCGATCGGGATGATGATCAACACGCCCAGCACGAAGGCGATCGCGGTCATGATCAGGAACGGCGTCCACGCCGGCGCCACGCCGCCGGCGAAGCAGAACACCAGCCCCAGGCCGACCATGACGATGGCCAGGACCAGGTTGAGCATGTGCTGGCCGGCGAAGCTGACCGGCGCGCCCTGGAACAGGCGGAACTTGTATTTGCCCGACAGCTTGCCGAACGCGATGACCGATCCGGAGAAGGTGATCGCGCCGACGAAGGTGCCGATGAACAGCTCGATGCGGTTCCCGAACGGCAGCGCCTCGCCCACCGCCGCGATGCCGAAGGCGTGCGGTTCGGACACCGCCGCCACCGCGATGCACACCGCCGCCAGGCCGATCAGCGAGTGCATCGCCGCCACTAGCTCCGGCATCTTGGTCATCTCGACCTTCTTGGCCAGCACCGCGCCGATGCCGCCGCCGACCACCACGCCGGCGAGC
>DATMSN010001244.1:0-3741 GCA_035565375.1 Duganella sp.
CGGCGCGGGCGCGGCGGCGCAGCAGCCACACCACGACGAACGCCGCCAGCAGCACATACAGCAGTGGCCACACCGCCAGCTTCATCGGCAACTCGGAAACGCGGCGCGTGTTGAACGTGAAGATGAACGGCCACAGCAGGTTTTCGATCCAGCCGATGGGACGGAAATAAAAGTCGATGACGCCGCTCTCGGCCGCCAGCGGGCTGTGGAAGACATTGTTGAATTGAGGGAACAGCGGATTGCCGAAGGTGTTCCACATCTTGACGAACCACCAGCCGGACGTCGCCGCGATCCCGCCCAGCACGCCGACGCCGAACACGAACGCCAAGCGCAAGCGCTGCCACCACGGCAGCGGCACGGCCAGCAAGGCCAGGCACAACGCCACGGCATAGGTCGCGTTGGTCAGCTTGAGCCCGGCGCTCATGCCCATGGCCAGGCCGGCGCAGGCCATCGTCAGCCCCGCCCGCCCGCGCCATTGCAGCAGCCCGTCCCAATGGCGCAG
Organism: Duganella sp.; assembly: GCA_035565375.1. Classification (GTDB taxonomy): domain Bacteria; phylum Pseudomonadota; class Gammaproteobacteria; order Burkholderiales; family Burkholderiaceae_D; genus Rugamonas. The sequence continues at coordinate 503 of DATMSN010001244.1, forward strand.
CACGATATACAGCGAGCCGAGCACGAACAGCGCCGTCAGGTTGTCGCCCATCGTGTTGCCCAACTCGCTCAAGAAACCGGGCGCGAACATGCAGGCGCCGGCCAGCAGCAGCACCAGGCGCTGGTGCTGGCCGATCAGCTGGCGCGCGATGCCGGCCAATAGCACGAAGTTCAGCCCGTGCAGCGCCCCGAGCACGAAGCCGGCCAGTCGCGGCGGCAACCAGCGGTTCAGAAAATAGTAGGGCAGATCGAGCGTGGGATTGAAGTAGGTCTGAAAACCGGAGGGCGCCAGATCGAAACCGATGCGGCCGTTGACCAGCGCGTACGCGTTGTACAGATGGTAGTTGCGCATGTCCCAGCCGTCGTCCTGGCCGTTCGCCACCGACAACAAGCCCAACAGAACAGGCACGATCCAGGCCGCGTGCCAGGCGGCGCGCGGATGACTCAGGAACGCGGTGCGCCGGGCGAACCAGGCGTCCAGCGCCGTCAGGCGGCTGTCCAGGAAATTCATGCCGTGCCATCCCCCTCGTGCAACGACGGCCCCGGCGTGGACAGGTAGCCTACGCGCTTATTGTTCAGTTTGTCCATGGACTTGGCGAAAGAAATCAAGGCGGCCATTATAAGCTTGCGAAAAACAAAACCCTAATTATTTGCTATTGGGCAATAAGAGACACCGGCGGCCGTAACCGCCCGTAACAATTGACGCTCGCGGAACGGGCTGCAATACTGGGTGGATCGCAGCCCGTGCAGGACGCCATGACTGAACTACGAGCCTCGCTCAAGAGCGGGGGCAGGTTCTCGCTGAACTGGAGCTACCTGAATGCCATCGCCAACGGCGTGTCGGCCATCGACCTGGGCGCGCTGGCGTTGCGCAACCTCCACGACGCCCGCCAATTCGTGCGCGAGTACGGCTTCGACCTGGAGCAGCCGGCGGCGCCGGCCATCATCGCCCGCGCCCACCGCGAGGCGGTCGAGTTCATCGCCTGCACCTTCCTAGAACCGGGCCGGGCCGGGCTGATACCGGACGAGGTCAGCCACCCCGACGATCCGCTGCAGTTGCTGGTGTACGCCTCGCTGCGCGGCAACAACGTCGATCTGCGGCGCATGTGGTCGTGCGCCGTGCTCAAGGTCATGCACGGCATCTTCTACATCGACAACAACCTCAAGCTGCGCCACTTCCACGCCATCCGCGAACAGGTGTTCGCCACCCTCGACGAGGTGATCCGGCACGACGGCGACCGCCATTTCCTCACCGACGGCGAGGTCTGCCTGCCGATGCTGCACTACGAGCGCAAGGACAACAAGGGCCGCAAGAGCATCCTGCTCAAGCTGCTGCAAAAGGCCGCCTACCTGGCCGCCGACATCTTCGACCACCTCGGCGTGCGGCTGGTGTTCGCCACCCGCTTCGAATGCCTGCTGGCGCTGCGCACCCTGCAGCGCGCGCATCTGCTGTCGGTCACCAACGTCGACGCCGAGCGCACCCGCAACACCCTGCTCGACCTCGATGCGGCCAAGCAGATCTTCAACAAGTACCGCGCGCAGATCGAGCACAGCGACGATTACCCGTTCGCGCTGCTGCAAACCATGGACGCGGAGCTGGCCGACCTGGCGCAGCCGCAGACGCGCTGCGACAACCCGCACAGCGGCAGCGGCTTCAACAGCATCCAGGTGACGGTGCGCAAGATGATCCACGTCCAGCCGGACCAGGCCAACGTCGGCGCGGAGCAGGAATACGACGTCGGCTTCTTCTTCGAGTACGAGATCCAGCTGATGGACCAGGCCAGCTACGCGCGCAGCCTGGCCGGCCCGGCCAGCCACGACGCCTACAAGCGGCGCCAGGTCGACACGGCGCGCGCTCGCGTGTTCGGGCGCGAGCTGTCGCGCTGGATCGAACAACAACACTCAATGCAAAACGGAAATTAAATAATAGACAACCAGTTGGCAGGCTGATACGATGACGGCCTTTTTGCGCCGGCACCCCGCCGGCCTGCCAGCCTAGGTCATCATGAAACGTCTCAGCATACTGCTCGCCATCGCCGCCACCTTGTCCGCCTGCGGCGGCGGTGGGTCCGGCGGCGCCGGCTCCAGCGCCCCCGCCACCGTCGTCGACAACCGTCCGGCGGTCGACGTCGTACCGACGGTCGGCGACTTTTATTCGTACCGACAGGTGCCAATCTTCACCACCGCCGACGGGCAGCCCATACCATCGCAGCAGGAATACGCGCTGTTCTACACCGATACGGCAATCAAGGTCGGCAACGACGGCTCTTGGGCGGAGATGGGCACGGATTCGACTCCGAAATACTACACCCGCGCGGAATCTCGCTACCGATCGGACGGCACGCTGACGTCAACCGAGGGCCCAGGCGACTGCGGCACTACCTTCACGACGCTGGCATACCTTGCACCAAGAGATTGGAAGGTTGGCGCCGAATGGAACGAAACCTATAGCAGGGTCGATAGTGGTTCCTGCATGTTCAATCCGCTAAGCAAAAGCAATAAGGCGGTGGCATTGGAAACCATCACGGTCAAAGCCGGCACCTTTAACACGATCAAAATCATATCGACGACTAGCCCGATAACAGACCGGGGCATGACGGTAGGCCGCGAGGACACATTATGGCTGGACACGCTAACCCATCGACGCATCAAGTACATCAGCCGCATCGACGAGGTCTCCGGCAACGGCAGCAAATCGAGCAGTTCCGTGAGTGGTGAGCTGTTTGGGTACGCCAGCGCCAAACAAGGGAGCAAGAACTTGAATATCGAACGCTTCGCCGGTCATTGGCGCGGATCGTATTCGGGCACTTACAGCGGCGACTGCGACGGAGAAGTGAATCTGACCGGCCAGCTGGACGCCACCTGCGGCGACGGTCTGTTCAGCGTCCACGGCGACATCGACGTCAACGGCAGGGGTACCTTCTATCTGACCGTGAACGGCGTCAAAGGCGCCAGCTTCAGCGGTGCCTTCGAGTCGCCGCTCAGCATCGGCGGCGCCTGGTCGGCCGGCGCCGCGTCGGGCACCTGGAAGCTCGAACACCAGTAAGCGCGGTGCTGCGGCGCCGCTAGCGGTGCGCCGCCAAACGCCGGCCGGCGCTAACATGGACAGCCACGTTGCCGGAGAAGATATTGCCGACTACCCCTCCCCTTCGCGTGCTTCATTGCCTGTTGCTGGCGGTGCTGGCCTGCTGTGCCGGCGCCGCCGCCGGCCAGCAGCCCCCCGCCCGCGTCACCGTCACG
>DATMSN010001245.1:0-5530 GCA_035565375.1 Duganella sp.
CTGCAGTTCGGTGGCGACCGCCTGGATGCGCTGCAGCGCGCTCGAGCCGCCGTGCAGCCGCTCGGACACCAGGCGCGACAACTTGTGGCCGGCGCTGGGCAGTTCTTCAACGATGGCTTCGAATTCGCCGTGCAGCTTGTCGATCACCATCACCGAGCCGCCCACCAGCGCGGCGGTGATCATGGTGGCGGCGACGAAGCGCGGAATGCGGCAGCGCTCCAGCCAACCCATCAACGGGCTGAGCGTGTAACTGATCAGAATGCCGAGCAACAGGGGCACGAGGAAACCGCGCGACCACTGCAGCGCGTACACAAAGGCGACGGTGGCGATGACGCCCAGCGCGAGGCCGCGGGCGTTGACGTGGAGGGGAATACGGGGGGCATTGCCGGGATCGGGTTCGGCGCCGGGGGCCGGACCGGTGGCCACGCTGCTGGCCGGAATAGGAGGAAGGAAAATCTCTACGGGCGGCTGGCTCATGATGGCTCACAAAAAAAAATGCCGGCGCGGCATGATCGACAGAGCACGGCGCGCCGGCAGGTATTGCTTACTTGACGCGGATGTCGTTCTTGACCGAGGTCACGCCTTTGACGCCGCGGGCGACTTCGCCGGCCTTGGCGATGTCGGCCGGCTGGGCGACGAAGCCGCTCAGCTGCACGGTGCCCTTGAAGGTTTCGACATTGATTTCGGTCGATTTCAGGGTAGGCTCGTTAAAGATGCTGGCTTTCACTTTGGTGGTGATGACCGAATCGTCGACAAATTCGCCGGTGCCTTCTTTGTTGGAGGTCGAAGCGCAGCCGGCGGTAGCCAGCAGCGAGACGGTGAACAGGGCGGTGGCGATTTTATGTGCGATTTTCATGGCGGTTCTCCTTGGAGTTATGAACAAATGAGTTTGTCAGCCAGCGGGACGTTTGGACATCTCTGCTACCGATGTAGACGTTTTACGTGGTTTCCACACGGACATCTGTACGGTACCGTACACACATAAAATTTCCCCTGAAAACGCCCGCTATCCGACTTGGCAACCTTTGTGCGCGACCGCACAGACCCACCGATCGGGCGTGACTATTCTGGAATCACATTTTCAGGAGAACAACATGAACCATACAAAAACCCTGGCGGCGCTGATGATTGCCGGTACCGCCGTCTTAAGCGGATGCGCCAGCACCAACAACGCGCCGCAACAAGTGTCCTATCAAAATCAAAACGAATCGGCCAGCTACGGCACCATCGAATCGATCCAGATCAAACAAGCCAAGGCCGGTACCAGCGGCGCTGGCGCCGTCGCCGGCGGCCTGGTCGGTGCGTTGCTGGGTAATCAGGTCGGTTCCGGCAGCGGCCGCACGGCCGCCACCGTGGCCGGCGCCGTCGGCGGGGCCGTGGTCGGCAACACCGTCGAAGGCAACCGCAGCCAGGCGAAAGAGGAATACCAGATCAGCGTGCGCATGGACAACGGCGACTACCGCATCGTCAACCAGGACAGCGTGTACGACCTGCGCGTGGGCAACCGCGTGCGCCTGGTCGACGGCCGCCTGTACCGCTACTGATCCGATCCGCACCACCACCTGTTAAAAACACATACAAACTAAGGGGAACACCATGGGCACCATCATTCTGATTATACTGGTACTGGCATTGATTGGCGCGCTGCCGACCTGGCCGCACAGCCGCAACTGGGGCTATGCGCCGAGCGGGATCACCGGCTTGATCGTCGTGATCCTGCTGATCATGCTGCTGACTGGAAGGTTATAAACGGAGGGACATCATGACTCGCTTTCATCACATCGCATGCGGCCTGGTGATCGCCTGCGCGGCCCTGGCCGCGCAGGGCCAAGACACGCAGGGCGGCACCACGCCACCCCAAAACGCCCGGCTGCAACAGCAGGAAATCGCCAAGGGCGATCCGGCGCGGTGGTACAAGGAAGACACCACCAGCGCCGAGCAGGCCCGCACCTTGCGCAAGGAGATAGGCGCCGCGCTGGCGGAGGCGACCATCGCCTGTAAAAAAGGCCCCGCCAGCGAGCGCGAAGCCTGCCTGCGCGACGCGCGCGCGACCTACAAGCACGATATGGACAAGGTGCCGCAGATGCTCGCGGAGAACAAACACTAGCGAACCATGCCGCTCCGGGCCGCAGCGGTCAGGCGGCCCGTCCCGTGCCCGGTGGTTTGGCGGCCGGCAGCGGCGGCAGCTCGTGCACCACCAGCGGCGTGTCTTCCGACACAAAGCTCAACCAGCCGGCCGCCTTGACGGCGCGCAGCCCGTCCTGATAGCCCTGGTCCCAGCGCCACTCGGTCGAGCCCTTGGAAAAATTGATGTCCTTGGCCGCCATGTTCCAGTCCCGTCCCGCATATTCCAGACGCACCACGTGCAACGTCGTGCCGCAGCCCAGCTCGGCCAGATCCTGCCCGCCCTGCTCCGAGCGCGCGTGCTCCGGCAACGCCGCGTACAGCGCGCGCAGCTTTTGCTGCAGCTTGTGGCGGGCGACATAATCGTCCAGGTGGCGCTTGGAACGCGAGGCGAAGGTGACATCCTTCTGCCGCGTCTGCACCTCGTCCAGGGTGGTGGGTTCCTCGCCGTCGGCGCTCCACAGGTCGACCATGAAGCACAGCGTATCGACCGGCCGGGCGTCGTCGAGCACGGTTTCGAGCGGGGTGTTGGAGTACAGGCCGCCATCCCAGTACAGGTCGCCGTCGATGCGCACCGCCGGAAAGCCCGGCGGCAAGGCGCCGCTGGCGAGGATGTGGCTGGCGTTGATGTCGAGATCGCGGTTGTCGAAGCGGCGCAGCGTGCCGCACGTCACCTTGAGGGCGTTGACGGTCAGGCGCATGCTCCGCGGACCGTTGAGGTAATCGAAATCGATCAGGGAATTCAGCGTCTCGCCAAGCTCGGCCGTGTCGTAGAAGCTGGCCTCCTCGGGCGCCACGGCGCCCCCCGCCGCGAACGGACTGAACAAGCGTGGCTTGAAAAAGCCGGGCACGCCGCGCAGCAGCGTATCCCAGGTTTGCAGCAGAACATTGGAGCGGCGCTGCGCGTCGGGCAGGCGCCGCATGTCGAAGGTATCCCGGTGCGAGATGCCGTCCCAGAACTGGCGCAGCCGCGCCAGCCGTGTCTCGTGTGGATTGCCGGCCAAAATGGCCGCGTTGATGGCGCCGATCGACGTGCCGACGATCCAGTCGGGCGCCAGGCCATGCTCGTGCAGCGCCTGGAACACGCCGGCCTGGTAGGCGCCCAGCGCCCCGCCGCCCTGCAACACCAGCACGATGCGCATGCCGGCGGGGTTGAGCTTGTGCGACGGCGAACTCAAGACACTAGTCCGTGGCGCGTTTGCGGCGCATCAGCCACGCCGCGCCCAATCCCAGCACGGCGGCCACGCCCAGCGCCGGCTTGACCAGCTTCTTGCGGGCGATAAACGACCCGACCGTCAGCGCGTACGGCATCAGCGCCTTGTAATTGAGGCCGCTGAGGCCGCCCGGCTGCAGCAGGCCGCCAAGGCGGGCCTGCGCCAGTCCGACCGCGTGGTCGACGGCGCCATGGAACAACGCGTCCGGGTGCAGCGCGTTGGCCACCATGGCTTTCGAGTGCACCACCTTGATGCGATATAGCTCGCCTTCGCGGATCAGCCGCTGTTTGTCAGCGGCGAATGCCGCGCTTTCCGCGTCTTTGCTCATATGCGCTCCCTTACAACAGCATGTCGCGGTCGGATTTCAATTCGGCCATGGTGGCCGGCATGCCCAGCTTGCCGCTGCGGACCAAACCGCGCGCGTACACCATCAGTCCGATAGCGAGCAGCAGGAACACGCCGGTCAGGATGGGCAATATCGTCCATCCCAGCGTATCCCACGCCAGATAGGCAATGGTGACGGTGGCGTAGGCGAGCGCGAAGCAACCCGCCACCACCGCCAGCGCGAAGGCCAGCACCAGATGCATCAGGTGATTGCGCACCTGCGACATCTCCAGTGCGGCCAGCTCCAGGCGCGTCAGCAGCAGGCCCACGCTGTTGCGGGCGACATTGCCCAGCGAAGCGATCAGGCCTGGCGGACGATTCAACTCGTCAGCTTGCGCCATGGATTACTTGCGGCCGATGATGACACCGATCAGCAGCCCCACGCCGGCGGCCGCGGCGATCGAGCGCCATGGGTTTTCCTTGACGTACACGTCGGCCTGCTTGGCCACTTCCTTGCTGGCGGCGACGGCGCTGATTTGCGCCTCGTGCGCCTTGGCCAGCGCGGTGTCGAGCGCGCGCATGCCGCGGCCGCGCAGTTCTTCGGCTTTTTCACCGGTCAACGCGGTGGCGGCGGTAAACAATGCCTGGGCATCTTTAACCAGAGTTTTCACGTCGTTGTTCACGGTACTGATGTTTTGTTCCAGCATGATGGAGCTCCTGTTTTGGTTGTGAGTGAAAACTGTACAGCAAAATTAAAACGTTAGTCGTTATTCAAGCAAATCCCGCATATCGTCCGCGTGCTCTTCTTCGACCGCCATGATGCTGATCAAAAGATGGCGAGTTGTCGGATCGGTGTCGCCGATCTGTTCGATCATCTGGCGGTACGATTCGATCGCCACGCGCTCGGCGATCAAGTTGGCGCGGATCATCGCTTGCACGTCCTCTGATGCATCATACTCGGCATGGCTACGCTCGAGCAATGTTGCCGGATTGAAATCAGGCTGGCCGTTCAGCTGAACGATGCGTTCGGCCAGCGAATCGGCGTGTTCCTGCTCCTGCTGGGCGTGCTCGAGGAACTCGGCCTTGACCGGACCGTTCTGCAGGCCGCTGACCGTGTAATAGTGCCGCTTGTAGCGCAGCACGCACACCAGTTCGGTCGCCAGCGCGTCGTTGAGCATCTTGATGACGGCGGTGCGGTCACCCTTGTAGCCGGCGGTTACCGGGCCGTCCTCCATGTTGCGGGCGGCCGCGCGGATGGCTTCCCGGTCGATGCCTGCCGGTTGGGTGGGGTTGGATTCAGCCATGATATTTTCCTTAAAAAAAGTACAGAAAGTCTTGCCGGCGGGTCCTCGGCGTTGCGGCCGTGCCTACCCGCCGACGGTGATTAGCGGCGGTTGGCGATCGGCGCGCCGTTTTGCGACAGCACGATCTCCACGCGGCGGTTCAGCTGGCGGCTGCCGGCGTCGCTGTTGCTGGCGACCGGGAACGCCTCGCCGTAGCCACGCGTGGCGACCTTGTCGGCCTTGACGCCCAGGCCGATCAGCGCGTTACGCACGGATTCGGCGCGGCGTTGCGACAGCTCCAGGTTGTGCGCGGACGAACCGGTGGAGTCGGTAAACCCTTCGATCAAAACGGCGCTCTGTGGTTCCTGCAGCAGCACGTCGGCCATCTTCTGGGCGGTGCGCATGCCTTCGGCGCTGAGGTCGGCCTTGTCGGTGTTGAACAGCACGTCGCTCAGCGTGATGACCAGGCCGCGGTCGGTTTGTTTGGCTTGCAGGTCGGCCAATTGCTGTTGCAGCGCGGCGCTCTTCGATTGCTCTTGGCGCGCGCTGGCGGTGGCCGCCTCGGCCTGGCGGCGGGCGGCGTCG
>DATMSN010001246.1:0-1972 GCA_035565375.1 Duganella sp.
GTACCAGCCCGGCGGCTGCAGCACGTACATCAGCGCGGCGATGGCCAGCAGGCCGACGCCGGTGATCGCGCCGACCGCGCGCTTCTGCAGGCGCTGCACGCTGGCATCCAGCGCGACCAGATCGCGCGAGCGCATCGCCAGCTCGTGGCGCCCCTCCACCTGCTGGGTCAGCCAGGCGTGTACCAGGCGCGGCATGTCCGGCGCGTGGGTCATGATTTCCGGCAACCGCTTGCCGATCTCGCGCACGACCCGGCGTGGGCTGTAGCGCTCGCGCAGGATTTTCGCCAGCACCGGCTTGGCCACCGCCCAGATATCGATCTGCGGATCCAGCTGGCGGCCGACACCTTCGATGTTCAGCAGGGTCTTCTGCAGCAGGATCAGCTGCGGCTGCAGGGTCAGCTGGTAGCGCTGCGCCACGCGGAACAGCTTCATCAGCACTTCGGCCAGCGAGATCTGCGACAGCGGACGGGTGAAGTACGGCTCGCACACCGAACGCACAGCCGCTTCCAGATCATCGATGCGCACGTTGTCCGGCATCCAGCGCGCCTGCACATGCAGTTCGGCGATGCGGCGGTAATCGCGGTTGAAGATGGCCATGAAATTCTCGGCCAGGTAGTACTGATCCTCCTGCGACAGCTGCCCCATGATGCCGAAGTCCAGCGCGATGAATCGCGGATCGGCGCGGCGGGCCGGATCGGTGTCGACCCAGATGTTGCCGGCGTGCGCATCGGCATGGAAGAAGTTGTCGCGGAACACCTGGGTGTAGAAGACCCGTACACCCTTGGCGGCCAGTGCCTTGCGGTCGATGCCCGCCTTGTCGAGCGCGGCGATGTCGTCGGACGGAATGCCCCACACGCGCTCCAGGGTCAGCGCGCGCTCGGCGGTATGGCTCCAGATCACTTCCGGCACGTACAGGTCGTCGCTGTTCTCCCAGAAGCGGCGCAGCACGCTGGCATTGGCGCCTTCGCGCTGCAGGTCCAGCTCGGCGGCCAGGGTGTTCTCGACTTCGGCCACCACTTCGCGCGGACGGATCTTGTCGGCGCGCGGATGGGTGCGCTCGACCAGCGCGGCCAGCGAGTTGAGCAGGGCGATGTCGGCATCGATCTGCTTCTCGATGCCGGGGCGCAGCACCTTGACCACCACCTGGCGGCCATCGGCCAGCGTGGCCGCATGCACCTGCGCGATCGAAGCCGACGCCAGTGGTTCGGTATCGAAGCTGGCGAACGCCTCGCTGACCGGCAGGCCAAGCGCTTCCTCGACAATCCGGCGCGCGGTATCGCCGTCGAACGGCTTGACCCGGTCCTGCAGCAGGGTCAGCTCGTTGGCCACATCCGGCGGCACCAGGTCGCGGCGTGTGGATAGGATCTGGCCGAACTTGACGAAGATCGGGCCGAGATCCTGCAGCGCCAGCCGCAGGCGCGCACCGCGCGACTGTGCGGCGATGTCGGCCGAGGCACGCGGCACGAACGGCTTGGCCAGGCGCAGCCAACGCTCGGCCGGCGTGCCCTGCAGCAGGTCGTCAAGGCGGTAACGCAGGATCACCCGGCCGATGCGGCTCGCCCGCAGCACGGCCTTCATGCGGCACCCCGCAGGCGCTGCACGCGCGCGCCGAGACGCTCGACGTCATCACGCAGCACGTCCACGTCATCATGGAAGGCATCCAGCTCGGCACGCGGCACCACGTCGCGCGACTCCTCGGTGATGAATTCGGCGGCGCTGTGGGCCAGGTCGATCGCACCCTGGCGCGCATGCTGCAGGGCGCTGCGCAGGGTGTTGGCAACCTGCACGCCCAGTACCTCGCCGAATACGCTGACGAAGGGCTGCTGCCAGTCCGGGTCGAAGCCCTTGGCCAGCTGCTGGAGGCGCCGCGCCAGTTCGGCGTCACCGGCCACGCGTACACGGCCCTTGTTGTTGGACTCGCCGCGCCGTGCGTTGGCCAGCAGCGGCAGCTGCGCCAGCACGCCGAGATCGG
>DATMSN010001247.1:0-2606 GCA_035565375.1 Duganella sp.
ACTGTGCGGGGTCCGGACGCGGCGCGCCGGGCGCGGCCACCACATAGGCCACCAGGCGCTTGTCGCCCGGACGGTCTTCGCGGGCGATCACCACCGCCTCGTGCACCCCTTCGAGCCGCGCCAGTTGCGTTTCGATCTCGCCCAGCTCGACGCGGTAGCCGCGTATCTTGACCTGGAAGTCGTTGCGACCGAGGAATTCGATGGTGCCGTCGCCGCGCCAGCGGCCCAGGTCGCCGGTCTTGTACATGCGGCCGTTGTCGACAAACGGATCGGCGACAAAGCGCTGCCCGGTCAGCTCGGGCCGGTTCAGGTAGCCGCGCGCCACCTGCACGCCGCCGATATGGAGCTCGCCGGCGACGCCGACCGGCACCGGCTGGCCGTGGGCATCGAGCACATAAACACGGCTGTTGGACACCGGACGCCCGATGTTGCCGGGTTCATCTTCCGGCGCGCAGCGGGCGATGGTGGTGTTGATCGTCGCCTCCGTGGCGCCGTAGGCGTTGCTCAGCGCCGGGCGATGGCCGGGCCGCTTCCACCACGCATCGAAAGCGGCGGCGCCCACGCCATCGCCGCCGATGACGATCTGGCGCAGGTGGGACGGGATGGCGACCTCCGGTTCCAGCGCCAGGCGCTGCCAGAACAATGGCGGCAGATTGGCGACGGTCAGTTCGTGCGCCGCGCACAGCCGGCACCAGCCTTGCGGATCGGTAACCCAGGCATCGGTCCGCAAGACCAGCGTGGCGCCATGCAGCAAGGCGCTGAAGATCTCCTCCACCGACACATCGAAGGTCAGCGCGCAGAACTGCAATACCCGGTCCGCCGGCGTGAAGCCGTACACCTCGTTCAGGACCGCCGCCTGGTGCCAGAGTTGCCGATGCTCGACCATCACGCCCTTGGGCATGCCCGTGGAGCCGGACGTGTAAATCACATACGCCAGATGCGACGGATCGAGCCGGACCTCGTTCGGGTCGGGATTGGACGTGGGTAAGGCAGCCCAGGCCGACCGCTCCCATGTCGTGCCATCCAGGACGATGGCCCCGCAGCCTTGCGGCGGCCGCAAACGATCCTGCAATCGCGCCTGCGTCACCACCACCACGGGCGCGCTGTCCTCCAACATGTATGCCAGGCGCTCCTCGGGATAGACCGGATCCAGCGGCACGTAGGCGCCGCCAGCCTTCAGCGTGGCCATCAGCGCCACCATCATGTCCATGCCGCGTTCCATGTATAGCGCGACCCGGTCGTCGGGCCGCACGCCCAGCGCGCGCAGATGGTGCGCCAGCTGGTTGGCCCGCTCGTTAAGCTCCCCGTAGCCAAGCTGCCCGGCGTCATGGACCAGCGCCACCGCCGTGGGCCGCGCGGCCGCCTGCCGTTCGAACAGGGCATGGACCAGTTCCTCGGCGGCATACGGGCGCCGCGTCGCGTTGAAGCCATGCAGCAGCAACTCCCGCTCCGCCTCGCCAAGCAGCGCGATCGTTCCGACGCACTGGCTGTCGTCCGCGACCATCCCGCGCAGCATGGCTTGCAGGTAGCCCCAGTGGCGCTGGATCGTGCCCTCGTCGAACAATGCCGTCGCGTAGTTCAACTGGCCGACGATGCGGTCCCCGGCTTCTTCCAGGTCCAGCGACAGGTCGAACGAGGCGCTGGCGGGCAGGCCCGCCATGCGTTCCACGGACAGATCCGCGAGGTCGAGCTTGACTTCCGGCGTGTTGTGCCAGGTCAGCATCAGCTGGAACACGGGATGATGGGACATCGAGCGCGTGGGATTGAGCGCTTCCACCACCTGCTCGAACGGCACTTCGTGGAGTTCCTGCGCATGCAACGCCGTCCGCCTGACTTGCGCCAGCAGCGCGGCAACGCTGGGGGCGCCGTCCAGATCGACCTTGAGCGCCTGCGTGTTGACGAAGAAGCCGATCAGCGGCTCGACCTCGATCCGGTTGCGTCCCGCATGGGAACTGCCGATCACCACTTCCGTCTGGCCGCTCAGGCGCGACACCACCGCCGACCAGGCCGCCATCACGGTCATGTACACGGTGGTGCCATGCTTGTGGCCCAGTTCGCGCAGCGACCGGCTCAGCTCCGCATCCAGGCCGACGTCGATGCTGGCGCCGCGATAGTCCTGCAGAGCCGGTCGCGGCCGGTCGGTCGGCAAGGTCACCAGTTCGGGCGCCCGGCGCAACCGCTCCACGCAAGACTGCAGCTTCGCTTGCAGCAGCGGGCCTTGCAGCCATAGTCGCTGCCACGCCGCGTAGTCCGCGTACTGGATGTCCAGCGGCGGCAACGCGGCCGCCTCGCCAAGGCGCAAGGCGCGGTACGCGGCCGAAAACTCGCGCATGAGCACACTCAGCGACCAGCCGTCGGAAATGATGTGATGCATCGTCACCAACAGCACATGGTCGTCGTCGGCCAGGCGCAACAGGTGGCCGCGAATCAGCGGTCCTTCGGCCAGATTGAAAGGGACAGCCGCCAGCGCCGCGCAGAGTTCGTCCAGCGCGCGCGCGGACAAGTCTTCGGCGGCTTGGCGCGCGAGCGGGAATGGCCGCGCCGGGTCGATCGACTGCCACGGCTGGCCGTCGATCGTGACGAAACGCGTGCGCAGCGCCTCGTGG
>DATMSN010001248.1:0-1585 GCA_035565375.1 Duganella sp.
CCGCGCGGCCGCCGCCGGCATCGACGCCGTCATCCTGGCCGACCCCGGTCTGATGCGCTACGCCGCCGACAACTATCCGGACCTGCGGCTGCATCTGTCGGTGCAGGGCTCGGCCACCAACGCCGAGGCGATCAACTTCTACCACCGCCAGTTCGGCATCGCCCGCGCCGTGCTGCCGCGCGTGCTGTCGCTGGCGCAGGTCGAGCACGTGGTCGGCAACACCGACGTCGAGATCGAGGTGTTCGGTTTCGGCAGCCTGTGCGTGATGGTCGAGGGGCGCTGCGCGCTGTCGTCGTATGTGACGGGCGAGTCGCCCAACACGCACGGCGTCTGTTCGCCGGCCAAGGCGGTGCGCTGGCAGCAGAATCCGCGCGGCCTGGAGTCGCGCCTGAACGGCGTGCTGATCGACCGCTACACGCCGCAGGAAAACGCCAGCTACCCGACGCTGTGCAAGGGCCGTTTCGAAGTCAACGACGAGACCTATTACGCGGTCGAGGAGCCCACCAGCCTGAACACCCTGGAACTGCTGCCCCAGCTGCTGGCGATTGGCGTGCGCGCGGTCAAGATCGAAGGCCGCCAGCGCAGCCCGGCCTATGTGGCGCAGGTCACGCGCGTGTGGCGCGAGGCGCTCGACCAGTGCCTGCGCAACACCGCGCGCTACGCGGTCAAGCCGGGCTGGATGGCCGAATTGAACACCCTGGCCGAGGGCCAGCAACACACCTTGGGCGCGTACCACCGCGCCTGGAAATGACGAACATGATGAATCACGGAGAACCTATGCTCAAACTGGCCCTGGGACCGCTGCTGTACTATTGGCCGCGCGAGAAGGTGATGGCGTTTTACGAGGAGGTCGCGGCCTCGCCGGTGGACATCGTCTATCTGGGCGAGACGGTGTGCTCGCGCCGCCACGAGCTGCGCGCGGCCGACTGGCTGGCCCTCGGCGCGATGCTCGAGGCCGAGGGCAAGGAGGTGGTGATGTCGACGCTGGCGCTGATCGAGTCGAGCGCCGACGTCACGGCGCTGCGCCGCCTGACCGCCAACGGCCGCTTCACCGTCGAGGCCAGCGACATGGGCGCGGTGCAGCTGCTGTCCGGGCAGGCGCCGTTCGTCGCCGGACCGCACCTGAACATCTACAACCCGCCGACATTGTCGCTGCTGGCCGGACTGGGCGCGCGGCGCTGGGTCATGCCGCTGGAGATGGGCCGCGCCGGATTGGCGCACATGCAGCGGGAGCGTCCGGCCGGCATCGAGACCGAGGTGTTCGCCTACGGCCGCATGCCGCTGGCGTTTTCGGCGCGCTGCTTCACCGCGCGCAACCGCAACCTGCCCAAGGACGACTGCCGCTTCAGCTGCATCGAGCATCCCGACGGCCTGGTCATGCGCACGCGCGAGAAGCAGGACTTCCTGGTCCTCAACGGCATCCAGAGCCAGTCGGCGCTGGTGTACAACCTGCTGGCCGAGCTGGGACAGCTGCGCGAGCTGGGCGTCGACGTGGTGCGTCTTAGCCCCCAGTCGCAGCACATGGACAAGATCATTGGGGCGTTCGACGCGGTGCGCCGTGGCGCGGCGCCGGCGGCGGCCAGCG
>DATMSN010001249.1:0-7942 GCA_035565375.1 Duganella sp.
CGCCCCTGCATCAACGCACGCGCCTTGGAGGCCAGCACCAGGGCCTGGCCCGCGCGCGGTCCAGCGCCCCAGCCGACATGCCTCTTCACCGCCGGCACCGTGGTCAGCGCGGGCCGCGTGGCGCGCACCAGCCGCGTGGCATACGCCAGCAGATGGTCGCCGATCTCGATATCGCGCACCAACTGCTGAAGGCGCAGCAAGGTCGCCACGTCCATCACCGGCTCGGCGTCTTTGAGGCCGGCATTGGTGGTGGCCGACACCATCATGATCTCTTCCGCTTCGGTCGGATACACCACGTCGATGCGCAGCAGGAAGCGGTCCAGCTGCGCCTCCGGCAGCGGATAGGTGCCGGCCTGCTCGATCGGATTCTGCGTCGCCAGCACGAAGAAGGGTTTGGGCAGCACGTGCGTCTGGCCGGCGAAGGTCACGCTGCGTTCCTGCATCGCCTCCAGCAGCGCCGATTGCGTCTTCGGCGGTGCGCGGTTGATTTCGTCGGCCAGCAGCACCTGCGTGAACACCGGCCCTTGCTGGAAGCGGAACTCGCGCTTGCGCGTGGCGTGGTCCTCTTCCAGTATCTCGGTGCCGACGATATCGGACGGCATCAGATCCGGCGTGAACTGCACGCGGTGGAAGTCCATCTCGGTCGCCTGCGACAGCGACTTGACCAGCAGCGTCTTGCCCAGGCCCGGCACGCCCTCCACCAGCGCGTGGCCGCCGGCCAGCAGGCAGATGATCAGCGAATCGATCACGTTCTCCTGGCCGATGATCACCTTCGACATGCTCGCCTTCAGCGCCGCCACCTTGGCGCTCAACGCGCCGATTTCACTTTCACTCCAGGCGATTGCGCCCATCTTCAAGCTCCCAAAGCATATTGAATGATATTGACCGCAAAGCGGGTGTTGTCGATCGCGAGAAAACGCTTGTTGCGGAAGTCGTAGTCCCACTCGCAGCCGTAGTCCTTGTTGCTATATAAAAGCCGCAGGCGTCCGCCGACCTCCACCGCCTTCAGATAGTCGTGCACCAGATCGTCGCCCCAGCCGTTCAGCTCCACGCTGGTGTTGGGCGGGCCGTCGAACTTGAAGAAGCTCGAATACACCGGGTGGTTGTTCGGGATTTTCTGCAATGCCCTCTTGCCGAAGATGCTGGCGATTTCTCCCTCGAACGACTTCGCGAACAGGCCGTCGATGTCGTGGTTGCAGTCGTCGACGAACAGGAAGCCGCCGCCTTTGACGTAGCGCTCCAGGTTTTTGCGTTCGGCGGCGGTGAACTGCACCAGCTTGTGGCCGGCGAAATAGCAGAACGGCGCCTCCAGCATCCTGGGATCGGACAGCGCGACGATGCGCTCGACCGGATCGACCCGCAAGGTCGTATATTCGACCAGCGAATTGAGCACGTTGCTCGGCATGCGGACATCGACGTCCCAGTCGCCCGACTCGTAAGTCAGGCGGGTGAAATAGAAATCGTAGTTGGCCACGCGCGGTCCCGGCCCTTACACCGCGTCCGACAACGAGGTGAAGTTGAAATCGCGAACCTTCATCGGCGGGATCATCATCTGGAAGCGCACCTCGTCGCCGCCGATGACGACCGGCTTACCCAGTTCGTCGATATTGTTCAACATCGTCACCGGGCTTTCGTTGAAACGGAAGTTCTTGATCGGGTGCTTGATCTTGCCGTTCTCGATGTAGAAGGTGCCGTCGCGCGTGAGGCCCGTCAGCAGCAGCGACTGCGGATCGACCATGCGGATATACCAGGTGCGCGTGACCAGTACCCCCTTCTTGGTCGAGGCGATCAGCTCCTCGGTGGACTTGTCGCCGCCGGACATGATCATGTTGCCATGGCGGCCGAAGGCGCGTTTGCCCTGCTTTTGAGCCCAGTACTGGGTGTAGTCGAGCGATTCGATCTTGCCGCCCTTGATGACGTCCGCGCGCTCGCGCGCCAGCATCGAGGCGTTGTCCCATGCCAGCACCGGCACATCCGCGTTCCACGGGTCGGCCCACAGGTTGACCTGCTCGTCGAACAGCTTCTCGCCCAGACGGTTGCCGCCGCCCTTTTTCGACAGGAAGCTGCGGCCCTCGTCGGCCCGGCGCGCATCGAAGGCGCCGAACATGCGGCCGATGATTTCCGACGTCGCCGCCGGTTCCAGGATCACCGTGTAGCGGCCCGGTTCCAGGGCCTTGGCGTCCACCGATTTCAACGCTTTTTCGATCGCGACATCGGAGGCTTCGCGCGCATCGAACTTGCCGGCGTCGTTGGCCGAGCGGGTCACCCAACCGGAGCCGCGGCCGTCCTCGGTGCGGGTGGTCACGGTGAAGCCCAGACTGGTCAGGGTCTGGTGGCCAAACACGCCGTTCGAGTTGGCGACGGTTTCAAACCCGGTGGTATCGCTGAAGAAGCCGGCGGCCACCAGTCCCTTCTTACGCGCCGAGTTGATGCTCTGCGCGGCCACTTCGGCGCGGTATTCCGGATCGATGGCGGCGGTGGCGGCGCTGTAGGTGGCCGAGCCTTTGTACAGCTGCGTTTTAATCGCCGGCATGAACTCCGGATTCTCGGGCGCCAGCCGCGCCACTTCCTCGGCGCGGCGCACGGCCTTCGCCAACGACTTGTCATCGAATTCATTGACCGACGCCGTCCCCTGGCGCTTGCCGAAGGCGACGCTGACGGTCAACTGCGTGTTCTCCACCAGCCCCGCCGTCGACACGCTGTTGCGCGCGTAGCGGATATTGCCGCGACGGTTGCCGCTGATCTGGACCCGGCACTCGTCGGCCTTGGACAGCGCCATGACCTTGTCGCAAACGGCTTTCGCTTCCTGCTGGTTCAGCATCTTCATCGTTTATCCTATCTTGCGGGCGGTGTTGATCACATTGATGCCGTTGAAGCGCGTGGTCGGGGAGCCGTGCGAGACGCAGCTGACCTGGCTGGGCTGGCCTTTGCCGTCGAAGAACGAGCCGCCCATGCGCCAATCGCGTTCGTCGCACAGCGCCGAGCAGGCGTTCCAGAATTCCTGGGTGTTCGACTGGTAGGCCACGTCCTCCAGCGGATTGGTGATCTTGCCGTTCTTGATCTCGAAGTACAGCTGCCCGCCGAACTGGAAGTTGTAGCGCTGCTGGTCGATCGAGAACGAACCGCGGCCGAGGATATAGATACCCTTCTTGACGTCCTTGACCATGTCATCGGGCGTCAGCGGCTTCTTGCCGGCCTGCAGGGAGACGTTGGGCATGCGCTGGAACTGCACGCTGCTCCAGCTGTCCGCGTAGGAGCAGCCATGCGACTCCTTCTCGCCGATGACGTGGGCCTGGTCGCGCGTGGCCTGGTAGTTGACTAGGATGCCGTCCTTGATGATGTCCCAGCGCTTGGCCGGCACGCCTTCGTCGTCGTAGCCGACGCAGGCCAGCGAGCCTGGCGTGGTGCGGTCGGCGACGAAATTGACCCTGTCCGAACCGTACTTGAATTTTTTGCTTTGCCATTTATCCAGCGTGGCGAAACTGGTGCCGGCGTAATTGGCCTCGTAACCGAGCACGCGATCGAGTTCGGTGGCGTGGCCGACGGATTCGTGGATGGTCAGGAACAGGTGTTCCGGCGACAGCACCAGATCGTACTTGCCCGGTTCCACCGATTTGGCGGTCAGCTTTTCGCGCGCCTGGCGTCCGGCGGCCCGCGCGTCCTCGATCAGATCGTAGGCGCCCTTGTACAAGGTGGTGACGCCGCCGGCGGCCTTGAATTTGTTTTCCGGTTTGGCGTCGAAGAATTCATAGCCCATGCTGACCGGCGACGACAGTCCATCACGGGTGCGGAAGCGGTTGGTGGCCTTGTCGACGGCGGTCGCGGTCAGCGGCGACCACAGACGATGCATGTCCTGGTCGATGTAGGAGCCGTCGGTGGAGGCGAAGTACTTCTGCTGGTTCACTTGGAACAGCATCGATCGCATGAAGTTGGCGCCAGCGTCCATGCCAGCCTTGTTGGCGGCGATTAGCATCTCCGCCTTTTCCTTGATCGGCACCGTGCGCCAGTCCTTCTTGAAGGGCGTGGCCCACGCGACTTCGCCCACGCCTTTGACGGGGGCCAGCACGACAGGTTCGGTTTGCAGTTTGGCGTTGGCGCGCGCGATGGCGACCGCCTGGCGCGCCGCTTCCGCCACCGAGTCCAACGTCATGATGTTGGTGGAGCAGAAGCCGTAGGCGCCGCTGGCGATCACGCGCACGCCGACGCCGGAGGATTCGGTGTTGACGATGTTTTCCACGTTCAGATCGCGCGTGGTGATGAACTGGTTCAGGTAGCGGCCGACGCGCACGTCGCAATAGCTGGCGCCGGCCTTGGTGGCCGCGTTCATCGCGGCATCTGCCAGCGATTTCTTGAACTGCACGGCCATGGGATTGAGCAGCTCCTCGGCCGCGATGGCGTTACCGAACACCGGTATCAACATGCTGCCGCCGGCGGCCGCGCCGACTTTTAGAAATGAACGACGTTCCACATGAACTCCTGAAAAAATGTAATGGGACCGCGCTTGGTCGTCGGCCATGCGTGCGTCGCCGACGGCGCATACATGGCGGATTAGG
The DNA here is from genome assembly GCA_035565375.1 of Duganella sp. GTDB lineage: Bacteria > Pseudomonadota > Gammaproteobacteria > Burkholderiales > Burkholderiaceae_D > Rugamonas. The sequence goes on from DATMSN010001249.1 coordinate 4,554, forward strand.
CGGAACGCCGTAATCCGCCAATGCGTGCGTTACACCGCGTCCGACAACGACGTGAAGTTGAAGTCGCGCACCCGCATCGCCGGGATCAGCAGCTGGTAATCCGACTCGTCGCCCGACAAGATCTCAGGCTTGCCCAGTTCATCGATGTTGTTCAACATCGTCACCGGGCTTTCGTTGAAGCGGAAGTTCTTGATCGGGTGTTTGATCTTGCCGTTCTCGATGTAGAAGGTGCCGTCGCGCGTCAAACCGGTCAGCAGCACCGACTGCGGATCGACCATGCGGATGTACCAGGTGCGGGTCACCAGCACGCCCTTCTTGGTATTGGCGATCAGCTCCTCGGTCGACTTGTTGGTGCCGGCCATGATGATGTTGCCGGGGGCGCCGACGGCGCGCTTGCCCTGCTTCTTGGCCCAGTACATCGAATAGTTCAAGGCATTGATCTTGCCGTCCTTGATCAGGTCCTGGTGCTCGCGCGCCAGCATGGTGCCGTTGTCCCATGGGAGCACCGCCACGTTCTTGTCCCACGGGTCGCTCCAGACGTTGACCTGCTCGTCGAACAGCTTCTCGCCCATGCGGTTGCCGCCGCCCTTTTTCGACAGGAAGCTGCGGCCCTCGTCGGCCTGGCGCGCGTCGAAGCCGCTGAACATGTAGGCCAGCAGGTCGGACGTCGCCGCCGGCTCCAGGATCACCGTGTAGCGGCCAGGCTCCAGCGCCTTCGCTTCGACCGATTTGAGCGCCTTCTCGATCGCCACGTTGGACGCTTCACGGGCATCGAACAGGCGGGCGTCGCCGACGCTGCGTTTGGCCCAGCCGGAACCCCGGCCGTCCTCGGTGCGCACGGTGACGGTGAAGTCCAGACCCGTGTCGCGCTGGTAGCCAAACACGCCGTTCGAGTTGGCGATGGCGGTAAAGCTGGACGAATCGGTGAAGAAGCCGGCCGCCACCAGCTTGTTCTTCTTGCTGTTCTCGATGCTGTACGCCGCGACCTGCGCGCGGAACTCGGGATCGATATCGGCGGTCTTCTGGAAGAACGTCTCGCTGGCCTTGTATTCCTGCTTGGACGGCGTCGGCATGTACTCCGGATTTTCCGGCGCCAGGCGGGCCAGGTCCTCGGCGCGGCGCACCGCTTTTTCCAGCGACTTGTCGTCCAGCTCATTGATGGTGGCGATGCCCTGCTTCTTGCCGAAACCGACCGACACGATCAGTTGCGTGTCCTCGATCAAGCCGGCGGTCGACACCGCGTTGCGCGCATAGCGTATGTTGCCCTTGCGGCTGCCGGTCAGGTTCACCTCGCACTGGTCGGCCTTGGTCAGCGACAGCACCTTGTCGCAGATACGCTTGGTCTCTTCTTGACTCAAATTCTTCATATTCTCTGTTCTCCAGGCTTAGCCGATTTTGCGTGCGGTGTTGATGACGTTGATGCCGTTGAAGCGCGCGGTGCTCGAACCGTGCGACACCACCGACGACTGCGAAGGCTGGCCCTTGCCGTCGAAGAAGGAGCCGCCCATGCGCCAATCGCGCTCGTCGCAAATGCCGGCGCAAGCGTTCCAGAACTCCTGCGTATTGGACTGGTAGGCCACGTCCTCGAGCATCTGGCCGATTTTGCCGTTCTTGATTTCGTAGAACAGCTGGCCGCCGAACTGGAAGTTGTAGCGCTGCTGGTCGATCGAGAAGGAGCCGTCGCCGACGATGTAGATGCCCTTCTTGACGTCCTTGATCATTTCGTCCGGCGTCATCTTCTTCTTGCCCGCCTGGAGGGAGACGTTGGGCATGCGCTGGAACTGCACGCTGCTCCAGTTGTCCGCGTACGAGCAGCCGTGCGATTCTTTTTCGCCGATGATGTGGGCCTGGTCGCGCGTGGCCTGGTAGTTGACCAGGATGCCGTCCTTGATGATGTCCCAGCGCTTGCACTTGACGCCTTCGTCGTCGTAGCCGACGTTGGCCAGCGAGCCGGGCGTGGTCTTGTCGGCGACGATGTTGACGATGTCGGAGCCGTATTTGAACTTCTTGCTCTGCCATTTATCGAGCGTGGCGAAGCTGGTGCCGGCGAAGTTGGCCTCGTAGCCCAGCACGCGATCGAGTTCGGTCGGGTGGCCGACCGATTCGTGGATGGTCAGCCACATGTGTTCCGGCGACAGCACCATGTCGTACTTGCCCGGTTCGACCGACTTCGCGGTCAGCTTTTGCTTGGCCTGTTTGCCGGCCGCGCGCGCGTCTTCGATCAAATCGTAGGAGTCGGTGTACAGCGTGGTCACGCCGCCGGCGGCCTTGATCTTGTGCTGCGGGCGGGCGTCGAGGTATTCATAACCCATGCCCACCGGCGACGACAAGCCCTGGCGCGAGCGGAATTTGTTGGTCTTCTTGTCGACGGCGGTGGCGAACACCGGCATCCACAGGCGGTGCAGGTCCTGGTCGATGTAGGAGCCGTCGGTGGAAGCGAAGTACTTCTGCTGGTTCACCTGGAACAGCAACGACTGCATGAAGTTCGCGCCGCCGTCCATGCCGGCCTTGTTGGCGGCGATCAGCAGGTCCGCCTTGTCCTTGATCGGAACGGTACGCCAGTCCTTGACGATCGGCGTGGCCCACGACACCTCGCCGACGCCTTTGACCGGCGCCAGGATAACGGGCTCGGTCTGCAGCTTGGAGTTGGCCTTGGCGATGGCGACCGCCTGGCGGGCCGCCGAGGCCACGCCGTCCGGCGTCATGTCGTTGGTGGCGGCGAAGCCGTAGGCGCCGCCCGCGATCACTCGCACGCCGACGCCGGCCGATTCCGTGTTGACGACGTTTTCGACGTTCAGGTCGCGCGTGGTGATGAACTGATTGAGATAGCGGCCGACGCGCACGTCGCAGTACGAGGCGCCGGCCTGCGTGGCCGCCGTCATCGCGGTATCGGCCAGCATTTTCTTGAACTGCAGGGCGACCGGCGCGAGCAGCTCCTCGGCCGCTATCGCGCGGCCGAAGGCGGGCAGCAGCATCGTGCCCAGAGCCAGACTACTAATATTGAGGAATGCACGTCGTTCCATCGTATCTCCAAACGTGAGGCAATGATTGTGGGCCAGCCGCCCAAGGTTATGCTTTGCTTTTATTTGCTCTTCTAGCGTGTACAACTCTTATAGCGCTTGCTTCTTTACGTGACACCTGAATATCCGTCGCCGTTTTCGCAGGATTTCCAATATTAGCGCCGGATTAAGAATCGGGATAGGCAAAATGTATGCCATCCACCACAACGAAACACTGTGTTACAAGAGTCGCCTCGCGCCCCTTCCAACCGGGGAAAAGTGTCCGCCAAAGTGTCCGCGAAGTGTCCGGCCGGTGTCCGCGAGTGTCCGCCGGTGGCGGGCGGGCGCCGCGCCGCGCCTCTTTCGCCCCCGCGCCGCACTTCGCTGGTG
>DATMSN010001250.1:0-3096 GCA_035565375.1 Duganella sp.
AGGAAGTCGATCAGCACGCCACGGTATTCAAACGGCCCCAGCGGCGACTTGCCGGTCGCGTAGACGATCTGCCCCGGCCAGCCGGTGGAGAACGAGAAATAAAACACACCCTTGTGCTGATGCAGGAAAGGCGCTTCGCCATACGCGGTCTTGGCCGGGAACCGGTCGACCACCAGGTTCTTGATGCCGCCCACCGTGCTCTTGAGGTCGGCGGAAAGCTCGACCGCCTTCGGCACCCGCGTGCCGAAGTACAAGTAAATGCGCTTGTCCTTGTCGATAAACACCGCCGGATCGATCGGCTCGTCGCCGGCGTTGGCGTCGCGCGGCGTTTCGACCAAGGGCTTGCCGATCAGGTCGACGAACGGCCCCAACGGATTGTCGCCGACGGCCACGCCGATCTGCTTGCCACCGACCGGCGCGAAGAAATAGTATTTGCCGCCATGCTCGACCGCTTCCGGCGCCCAGGCCTTGGCGTCGGCGCTGGCCCACTTGAAGATACTGGCAGGCAAAATGGGGCCGTGATCCTGCCAGCTCTTCAAATCGGCCGACGTCAGCACGCGCCACGACGTCGAATCCCAATACTTGCCCGAGTTGTTTTGATCGTCGGTCGCGTAGACCACGTATTTGCCGGCGAAAAAGTGCGGAGAGGGATCGGCGGCGAAGTTTTTTGTCAGCAAGGTTTGCGCGCTTGCGCACGCGCTCGCCGCGATCAGCAAGGCAGCCACGATGGTTTTCATTCTGTCTCCAATATTTTTATTGCGTTAATGGTAAAACTGATAATGGCGGCCGAGATATAACTTTATTGACGTCAGCCATAAAAAAAGCAGCCCGCAGGCTGCTTTCGAGGCAAGACCGCCAGCGCTTACTTGACGTTGCGCGGCTTGGCGAACGCGTCGCCGGCCTTCCACTCGGGCAGCTTGGGGCTGTCGGCGATCATGCGGCCCAGGTTCAGCGTGTACTGCGCCATCTGCACCATGCCGGACAGATCCCAGCTCGCGTCGTACTCGTCGGTGACCTGGTGGTAGCGTTTGGCATACGCGTCCGCCTTCAGCTTGGAGCCGGCCGGGTCCTTGACGTACTCGCGGCCGCCCTCGATCGAAAACGCCGGCACGCCCTGCTTGGCGAAACTGAAGTGGTCGCTACGGAAATAACCGCCGGCCAGATCCGGCTCGGCCTCGGCGATATGCATGCCCATGCCCCGGGCGGCGGCCGCGGCCATCTTGCCCAGTTCGGTACGCTCGCTGCCCTGCGTGCCGATGTCGCGCGTGGCGCCGACAAAGTTCAGGCTATCCAGATTCAAATTGGCGGCCGTCTTCGCCAGCGGCCACAGCGGCGACGTCGCGTACGCGGCGCTGCCCAGCAGCCCCTGCTCTTCGGCGGCCACCCACAGGAACATCTGGCTGCGCTTGGCCGGCGCGCGCACGGCCTGCTGCGCCATCGCCAGCAAGCCGGCCGTGCCCGACGCGTTGTCGACCGCGCCGTTGAAGATGGTGTCGCCCGTATCGCCCTGCTTGCCCAGGTGATCGTAATGCGCGCTGTAAATGACCACTTCATCCTTCAGCTTCGGATCGGTGCCCGGCACCACGGCGGCGACGTTGAACTGCTCGACCTTGCGCACCGCCGCCTTCATTTCGCCACTCAGTTTGGCGGCCAGCGGCACCGGCTTGAAGTCCTTGCCCTCGGCGGCGGCGCGCAGCGCGTCCAGATCCTGGCCGGCGGCCTGGAACAACGACCGCGCGGTGTCGTCGGTCATCCAGCCCTGCAGCTCGGTACCGAGGGTGCCGGCCGCCAACTGGAAGCGCTCCACGCCCGACCAGCTGTTCTGGATCACGCTCCAGTCATACGACGCGCTCGGCGCGGTATGGATCAGCAACACGCCGGCGGCGCCCTGGCGCTGGGCTTCCTCGAACTTGTAGGTCCAGCGGCCGTAGTACGTCAAGCCCTTGCCGTTGAAACGGTTCGGCTGCCCGGCGGTCGGCTGCGGGTCGTTGACCATCATGACCAGGATCTTGCCCTTGAGGTCGGCGCCCTTGTAATCGTTCCATTGCTCGTCCTCAGCCGTGATGCCATAGCCGACGAACACCAGGTCGGCGTTGAAGCTATGCGCGGGCGCCGCGTCGCCCGGCGCGAACACCCAGTCCTTGCCAAAGCTGATCGGCAGCGCCCGGCCGCCCGCTTGCAGTTTCAACGTGCTCTCGGCCGGCAAGGTCTTGACGCCGGCGATTTGCACCGCTTGACGATAGCTGTCGCCGTTGCCGGGTTTCAAGCCCAGCGCCAGCGCCTGCGTTTCCAGATAGGAGACGGTCAAGTCGGCGCCGCGCTGGCCGGTGCCGCGGCCTTCCAGCAAATCGCTGGACAGAAACGCGAGGTGCGCGCGCAGTGGCGCTTCCTGCACGGCGGCGGCGGGTTTGCCGCTGGCCGCGTGCGCAGGGAAAGCCAGCGCCAGGCTGATGGCCAAGGCGGAGGCAATAAAGGATGGGGTCATTTTTTGCATGATGTCCTGAAGGCGTAGAGTAGGAATGCGGCTTGCCGGAAGTACCGCAAGTTACCGCGCGCACATTGTAAGACATTTGCGCCGGCCGCCGGACGCCATCGCTTGCGCAGCGCAGCATGGCGCGCCGCGTTAAAATGCCGGCATGACCGACCGCGACACCCCCATTGGCAACGAGTTCGACAACCACATTGGCAACGCTATTGCCAACTACGTCGGCCGCTTCGCGCCCTCGCCCACCGGCCCGCTGCATATCGGCTCGCTGGTGGCGGCCATGGCCAGCTATTTGGACGCCAAGGCCCACCACGGACGCTGGCTGGTGCGCATCGAGGACGTCGACGGCGACCGCAACGTGGCCGGCGCCGACCGGGATATCCTGGCCTCCCTGCAACGCTGCGGCATGCGCTGGGACGGCGAGGTCACCTGGCAAAGCCGCCGCACCGCGCTGTACGAGCAAGCGCTGCCGCGCCTGGGCGGGCTGGTCTATCCATGCGGTTGCTCGCGCAAGGAAATCGCCGATTCGCAACTGAGCCTGACCGGCAGGCAGGCGCAAGCGCTGATCTACCCCGGCACCTGCCGCGGCGGCCTGGCGCCGGGCAAGCGCG
>DATMSN010001251.1:0-5336 GCA_035565375.1 Duganella sp.
GCCCTCGCGGTAGCCGCCGTACAGGTCGTGGCGCCAAGTGCGCCCGCCGAAGTCGAAGGCCGGCAGCACGTGGGTCGGTTCGTGGTCGTTGACCAGCGTGCGGAACGACGACAGCGCGTGGCGCAGCGCGATCTCGGCCTTTTCGGCGCTATCGGGTTCGGGACTGGCTTCGTAGACGCGGCGCACGATATTGAGGCCGTCGATGGCAAGGAGTCTACCCATGTTCAACATCATCCGGGCTTGATCAAGCCGCCATTTTACCCGACGTGGCTCAACCTTACTTCAGCAGTTCATACGGCCCGCCGCGCTCGATCGCGCGCTGGAAGGCCGGGCGCGCGTGGATGCGCCGCAGGAAGTCGGTCAGCTTGGGACGGCTCGCGTCGAGCCCGCCGCGCGCGGCGGCCGCCTCCAGCGGAAAGCTCATCTGGATGTCGGCCGCGCTGAACTCGGCGCCGGCGAACCAGGGCGACTTGGCCAGCTCCCCCTCCAGATACGCCAGCTGGGCGTCGATCTGCGGCTGGATGTAGCTGCCCTTGACCCTTTGCGCGATGCCGCGCGCGATCGGCTTGACGAAGAACGGCGCCGGACTGGTCTCGACACGGTCGAACACCAGCTTCATCAGCAATGGCGCCATCGCCGAGCCTTCGGCGAAGTGCAGGAAATAGGTCCAGCGCCGGCGCTCGGCGGTGCCGGCCGGCGGCACCAGGCGGCCGTTGCCGTAGGTCTCGACCAGGTATTCGACGATCGCGCCCGACTCGGCCACGACGATGCCGTCGTCGGTGATCACCGGCGACTTGCCCAGCGGATGGATGGCGCGCAGCTCCGGCGGCGCCAGCATCGTCTTCGGGTCGCGCTGGTAACGCACGATCTCGTAGTCCAGCCCCAGTTCCTCGAGCAGCCAAAGCACCCGCTGCGAGCGCGAATTGTTGAGGTGATGGACAACGATCATGGTGGTATCCCGAAAAAAGAACGGCCGTGCGCCGCGACCGCGTTAGCTTAGCATTATTGGCCGGCGCATGCGCTGACCGATCGGTAATGGATTCCTGCAAGAAACAGCAGTACACTGGCCCCATCAGCCGCCATCCGGAACGCCCATGAATCTGTTTTCGCCACGCTACCTCGCCTTCGTCGCCGCCGTCGTCACCCTGCCCGCCGCGCTGGCGCTGGGCGCGCCGTGGTGGATACCGTTGACCGCCGCCGCGCTCACCGTCGTCGGCGTCACCGACCTGCTGCAAACCAAGCGCGCGCTGCGCCGCAACTACCCGATCCTGGCGCACTTCCGCTTCTTCTTCGAGGCGATCCGCCCCGAGATCCGCCAGTACCTGCTGGAGGACGACACGGTGGCCGCGCCGTTCTCGCGCAACCAGCGCAGCATCGTCTACCAGCGCGCCAAGATGGACACCGACAAGCGCCCGTTCGGCACCCAGCTCGACGTCTACGCGCCCGGCTACGAATGGATCAACCACGCGATCGTGCCGGCGGCCGAACAGGGGCACGACTTCCGCATCGAGATCGGCAACCACCCCGACTGCCCGCGCGCGCAGCCGTATTCGGCCAGCGTGTTCAACATCTCGGCGATGAGCTTTGGCGCGCTGTCGGCCAACGCCATCATGGCGCTCAACGGCGGCGCCAAGGCGGGCGGCTTCATGCACGACACCGGCGAGGGCAGCATCAGCCCCTACCACCGCCAGCACGGCGGCGACCTGGTATGGGAAATCGGCTCCGGCTACTTCGGCTGCCGCGACGCCGAGGGCCGCTTCTCGGAGGCGAACTTCGTCGCCAACGCCACCGCGCCGCAGGTCAAGATGATCGAATTGAAGCTGTCGCAGGGGGCCAAGCCGGGCCACGGCGGCGTCCTGCCCGGCGCCAAGGTCACCATCGAAATCGCCACCACGCGCGGGGTGGCGATGGGGGTGGACTGCATTTCGCCGTCGAGCCACTCGGCATTCGGCACGCCGCTCGAGATGTTGGCCTTCATCGACCGCCTGCGCAATCTGTCGGGCGGCAAGCCGACCGGCTTCAAGCTCGCCATCGGCCATCCGTGGGAGTTCTTCGGCATCGTCAAGGCGATGCTGGCGACCGGCATCACGCCCGACTTCATCGTCGTCGACGGCGGCGAGGGCGGCACCGGCGCCGCGCCGCTCGAATTCACCGACCATGTCGGCACGCCGCTGCAGGAGGCGCTGCTGCTGGTGCATAACACGCTGGTCGGCGCCAACCTGCGCGACAGGATCAAGATCGGCGCCTCGGGCAAGATCATCACCGCGTTCGACGTCGCCCGCATCATCGCCATCGGCGCCGACTGGTGCAATTCGGCACGCGGCTTCATGTTCGCGCTCGGGTGCATCCAGTCGCAAAGCTGCCACACCGACAAATGCCCGACCGGCGTCGCCACGCAGGACCAGAACCGCCAGCGCGCGCTGGTGGTGCCGGACAAGATGCGGCGCGTGACCAACTTCCACCAGAACACCATGGCCGCGCTGGCGCAACTGATCGCCGCCGCCGGCCTGACGCACCCGTCGCAACTCAAGCCGCGCCACCTGGTGCGGCGCATCTCGCCCAACCAGGTCAAGCTGGTGTCGCAGCTGCTGCCGTACCTGGAGCCCGGCCAGTTGCTCGATCCGAGCCAGCTGGCGCGCCTGCCGCCGGTGTTCGGCCTGTACTGGCCGATGGCGCAGGCGGAGTCGTTCAATCCGCTGTGCTAGACGACGAGTTCCACTGTTCATCCACTGTTCCACGTAGGGGGGATTAGCGCAGCGTAATCGGCCAATGCATGAGCCGACGACGGCGCATACATGGCCGATTACGGCGTTCCGCCTCTTAAAGCCTACCGGAAGGTAGGCTGCTCCTTCGATGGGCCCCCGGGCGGTTAGCGGGCCTCGCCCGCTAACCGCCCTACGTGTTTCCGCGAAATTCGAGGTGTGGTTGCCGCAGTGGGGATGCCTCCCCTGCCCGCCTGTCAGCGCTGGACGTGCAGCTTGATGACGCGCCTGTGCGGCGTCGAGGCGTCCGAAGAAGATGAGGACGACGCGGCCGGCGCCGAGCTGTCGCACGAGCCGCAGCTGCCGCAGCCGTCGCCGCAGTTCGACTGCGTCTTGAACAACTTGGCGAGCTTGTTCTGATCGAACCCGCGCCGCGTCAGGAAGTACACGATCCGCTGGCGCCACGCCGCCGGCAGGTACTTGGTGCAAAAGTGCAGCACCGCCGCCGCGACGATCAATCCAACGATAATCTGCTGCCACATATCAGTCTCCTATCAGCCGATCAGCGCCAGCGAAATACGGTACGTCAGGAACGACGCCACGTACGCCAGCGCGAACATATACCCAGCCATCATCAGCGGATAGCGGATGCTGTTGGTCTCGCGGCGCACCACGCTCAGCGTCGACAGGCACTGCGGCGCGAACACGTACCACGCCAGCAGCGACAACGCCGTCGGCAGCGCCCACGAGGCGGCGATGATCGGCGTCAGCGATTGCGCCAGGTCGTCGCCGCTCTGCGACAACGCGTACACGGTGCCCAGCGCGCCAACCGCCACTTCCCGCGCGGCCATGCCCGGCACCAGCGCGATGCAGATCTGCCAGTTGAAGCCGATCGGCGCGAACACGAATTCGAGTCCGCGCCCGATCATGCCGGCGACGCTGTAATAGATCGCCGGATGGGTCGCCCCTTCCGGCGCGCCCGGGAAGGTGCTGAGGAACCACACCAAAATCATCAACGTCAGGATCACGGTGCCGACGCGCGTGAGGAAGATGCGCGCGCGTTCCCACAGGCCCAGCGCCAGATTGCGCATGTGCGGCCAGTGGTAGGCCGGCAGCTCGAGCATCAGCGGCTGCTTGTGCTGCGAGCCCATGGCGCGCTTCATGACGTACGCCACCGCCATCGCCGAGATGATGCCGGCGAAGTACAGCACGAACAGCACCAGCCCCTGAAGGCTCATGAAGCCCCCCACTTCGCGCTCCGGAATGAAGGCGGCGATCACCAGCGCATACACCGGCAGCCGCGCCGAGCAGGTCATCAGCGGCGCGATCATGATCGTCACCAGCCGGTCGCGCTTATTCTGGATCGTGCGCGCGGCCATCACGCCGGGGATCGCGCACGCAAAGCTCGACAGCAGTGGAATGAAGGCGCGGCCCGACAGGCCCACGCCGCCCATCAGCCGGTCCAGCAGGAAGGCGGCGCGCGGCAGGTAGCCGCAGTCCTCCAGCATCAGGATGAAGAAGAACAGGATCAGAATCTGCGGCAGGAACACCAGCACGCTGCCGACGCCGCCCATGATGCCCTCCACCAGCAGGCTGCGGAGCATGCCCTCGGGCAGCAGGCCGCCCAGCACCTTGCCCAGGCTTTCGACGCCGCCGGAGATCATCTCCATCGGCACCGCCGCCCAGCTGAACACCGCCTGGAACACCAGGAACATCAACGCGGCCAGGATGACCGGGCCGATCACCGGGTGCATCACCACGTTGTCGATCTTTTCGGTCAGGTTGCCGGTGTCGTGGACGTCGTTGCTGACGGCGGCCAGGATGCGGCGCACCTCGCGCTGCGTGTCCTCGACGGAGACGGCGTCGATCGCCGACAGCGGCTTGGGCTTGGACGCCGCCAGCGGCAGCATCAGCTCGAGCGCGCGCACCAGCGACTTTTCGCCGCCGGCCTGCACCGCCACCGTCTCCACCACCGGCATGCCCAGTTCATCGGCCAGCAGGTCGGCGTCGATCTCGATGCCGCGCTTCTTGGCCACGTCGACCATGTTCAGCGCCAGCACCATCGGCAGGCCCAGACGTTTGATCTCCAGCACCAGGCGCAGGTTCAGTCGCAGGTTGGTGGCGTTGACGACGCACACCACCACGTCCGGCGCGGCCTCGCCGGCGCGCAGGCCGGCGACGACGTCGCGCGTGATTTCCTCGTCCGGCGTGTGGGCCGACAAACTATAGGCGCCCGGCAGATCGAGCACGCGGAAGGCGTGGCCGCCCGGCGAGTTGAACGAACCCTCCTTGCGCTCGATGGTCACGCCGGCATAATTGGCGACCTTCTGGCGCGACCCGGTCAGGCGGTTGAACAGCGCGGTCTTGCCGCAATTGGGATTGCCCAGCAAGGCCACGATGGGCGTCTGGGATATCACGGGTGCCCGCGGCACCGCTTTTTCTACTGCACCCATTATTTATTGGTCCGGTTGAATCGTAATCAGCGCGGCTTCGAAGCGGCGCAACGCGAAAGTGGAGTTGCCGACCTTGATGGCCAGCGGCTCGCCGCCCGGCATGCCGCGCTTGAGCAGGCGGACTTTTTCGCCGGGCACGAACCCGAGCTCCATCAGCCGCCGCGCCAGGCCGGCGCCGTCG
>DATMSN010001252.1:0-5562 GCA_035565375.1 Duganella sp.
CAGCCTACCTTCCGGTAGGCTTTAAGCCTCCAGTTTCGCCCGACACCGCGTCGAAACCGCGCACGGACCATGAACCATATGACGAGAGGTTATAAAAAATCGCCGCACCTGCATGGTTCATGGAGAGAGCGTAGCGTAATCGGCCATGGTTGAGCCGTCGGTGGCGCGTGCATTGGCCGATTACGGCGTCCCGCCTAATCCGCCCTACGTGTCACCGTTTTTTTGTTAGCAGTACCGAATTTTTATAGGAGTCATAAAAAGTGTATCGGTAGGCGGAACCGCGTCGGCTCACGAGGCCCGACGGCGGCGGCCGCTATCGCATTGCACAATATGGCATAATCGAAGTGGATCACTCACACAGGCAGCAGCAGTCAGCACACAACATGATGAAGACGCTTTACGACAAACTCTGGGAATCGCACGTGGTCAAGGCCGAGGAAGACGGCACCACCATCCTCTACATCGACCGCCACCTGGTGCACGAAGTCACCAGCCCGCAGGCGTTCGACGGCCTGCGCGCCGCCAACCGCCAGCCGTGGCGCCTGTCGGCCAACCTGGCCGTGGCCGACCACAACGTGCCGACCACCTCGCGCGCCGACGGCATCGCCGACCCGGTCTCGCGCCTGCAGGTCGAAACCTTGGACAACAACGCCAAGTCCTACGGCCTGACCTATTTCAACATGAACGACAAGCGCCAGGGCATCGTCCACGTGATCGGGCCGGAGCAGGGCGCCACCCTGCCGGGCATGACGGTCGTCTGCGGCGACTCGCACACGTCGACCCACGGCGCGTTCGGCGCGCTGGCGCACGGCATCGGCACCTCCGAGGTCGAGCACGTGCTGGCCACGCAAACCTTGCTGCAGAAAAAATCCAAATCGATGCTGGTGCAGGTCGACGGCCCGCTGCCGGCCGGCGTCACCGCCAAGGACATCGTGCTGGCCATCATCGGCAAGATCGGCACCGCCGGCGGCACCGGCTACTGTATCGAATTCGGCGGCTCGACCATCCGCGCGCTGTCGATGGAAGGCCGCATGACGGTCTGTAACATGGCGATCGAGGCCGGCGCGCGCGCCGGCATCATCGGCGTCGACGACACCACGATCAACTACGTCAAGGGCCGCCCGTTCTCGCCCGTGGGGCCGCACTGGGACCGCGCGGTCGACTACTGGCGCACCCTGCATTCGGACGCCGGCGCCCGCTTCGACCTGGTCGTCACGCTCGCCGCCGCCGACGTCAAGCCGCAGGTGACCTGGGGCACGTCGCCGGAGATGGTGACCTCGATCGACGGCCGCGTGCCCGATCCGGACCAGGAAAAGGACAGCGTCAAGCGCGACGCGATGGAAAAGGCGCTGGTCTACATGAACCTCAAGCCCAACACCGCGATCGAGGACATCCGCATCGACAAGGTGTTCATCGGTTCGTGCACCAACTCGCGCATCGAGGACTTGCGCGCCGCCGCCGCCGTGGTGCGCGGCAAGCAGCGCGCCTCCAACGTCAAGCTGGCGCTGGTGGTGCCGGGCTCCGGGCTGGTCAAGGACCAGGCCGAGCGCGAGGGGCTGGACCGCATCTTCAAGGACGCCGGCTTCGAATGGCGCGAGCCGGGCTGCTCGATGTGCCTGGCGATGAACGCCGACCGCCTGGAACCGGGCGAGCGCTGCGCCTCGACCTCCAACCGTAATTTCGAAGGACGCCAAGGACAAGGCGGACGCACCCATCTGGTGTCGCCCGCGATGGCCGCCGCCGCCGGTATCGCCGGCCACTTCGTCGACGTGCGCTCGCTGCGCTAATTTTTTTGTTTGATACCACGAGTACACCAACATGAAAAAACTATTCGCCCTGTCCATCATCGCGCTGATCCTGACCGGCTGCAACACAGTCAACGGCTTCGGCAAGGACGTCAAAAAAGTCGGTGAGTCGCTGGAAGGCGCTTCGACCAAAAAATAATCCGCAGTACGGCGGGCCGCGACGGTCCGCCGTCGCACAACCCGAACGAGATCATGGATAAATTTACGATATACGAAGGCCTGGTGGCCCCGCTCGACCGCGCCAACGTCGACACCGACGCCATCATTCCGAAGCAATTCCTGAAGTCCATCCATCGCACCGGCTTCGGCCCCAACCTGTTCGACGAGTGGCGCTACCTCGACCACGGCGAACCCGGCATGGACAACAGCAAGCGCCCGCTGAACCCGGAGTTCGTGCTCAACGAGCCGCGCTACCAGGGCGCCTCGATCCTGTTGACGCGCAAGAACTTCGGCTGCGGCTCCTCGCGCGAGCACGCGCCGTGGGCGCTCGACCAGTACGGCTTCCGCGCGATCATCGCGCCGTCGTTCGCCGACATCTTCTTCAACAACTGTTACAAGAGCGGCTTGCTGCCCATCGTGTTGAGTGAAACGCAGATCGATCATCTGTTCAACGAAGTCAAGGCCTTCCCCGGTTACCGTCTGGTGGTCGACCTTGAGCAGCAGCGCATTTCCACCAGCAATGGCAGCATCTCCTATCCCTTCGAGATCGACGCCTTCCGCAAATACTGCCTGATGAACGGGCTCGACGATATTGGCCTGACCCTGCGCCACGCCGACACCATCCGCGAATTCGAAGAGCGCCATCTGGCAAACCAACCCTGGTTGGCTAACGTCATCTAATCTCGAAAACTCACCATGAAAATCGCAATCCTCCCGGGCGACGGTATCGGCCCGGAAATCATCGCCCAAGCCGTCAAGGTCCTCAACGTGCTGGGCGAATCGTTCGAGCTGGAGACCGCCCCCGTCGGCGGCGCCGGCTACGCGGCCCACGGCCATCCGCTGCCGGAAGGCACCCTGGCGCTGGCCAAGGCGGCCGACGCGGTGCTGTTCGGCGCCGTCGGCGACTACCAGTACGACACCCTGGAACGCGCGCTGCGTCCGGAACAGGCGATCCTCGGCCTGCGCAAGCAGCTGGGCCTGTTCGGCAACCTGCGTCCGGCGATCCTGTACCCGGAACTGGCCGGCGCCTCGACCCTGAAGCCTGAAGTGGTCTCCGGCCTCGACATCCTGATCGTGCGCGAACTGACCGGCGACATCTACTTCGGCCAGCCGCGCGGCGTGCGCGAGTGCCCGGACGGCCCCTTCAAGGGCCAGCGCGAAGGCTTCGACACGATGCGCTACGCCGAGGGCGAAATCCGCCGCATCGCCCACGTGGCGTTCCAGGCCGCGCAAAAGCGCGGCAAGCGCCTGACCAGCGTCGACAAGGCCAACGTGCTGGAGACGTTCCAGTTCTGGAAGGACATCGTCACCGACGTCCACAAGGAATACCCGGACGTCGCGCTCGAGCACATGTATGTCGACAACGCCGCCATGCAACTGGTGCGCGCGCCGAAGAAGTTCGACGTCATCGTCACCGGCAACATGTTCGGCGACATCCTGAGCGATTGCGCGGCGATGCTGACCGGTTCGATCGGCATGTTGCCGTCGGCCTCGCTCGACGCCAACAACAAGGGCCTGTACGAGCCGTCGCACGGTTCGGCGCCGGACATCGCCGGCAAGGGCATCGCCAATCCGCTGGCGACGATCCTGTCGGCGGCGATGATGCTGCGCTACACCTTCGACAAGACCGAACAGGCCGACCGCATCGAGACCGCCGTCAAGTCCGTGCTGGCGCAGGGCCTGCGCACCGGCGACATCTTCGAACCGGGCACCACCAAGGTGGGCACCGAGGAGATGGGCAACGCGGTCGTCAAGGCCCTGGCTTAATACATTACAAGGAATAAACATGAAACTCGTAGGCTTGGTAGGTTGGCGCGGCATGGTCGGTTCGGTCCTGATGCAGCGCATGCAGGAAGAGGGCGATTTCGCCCACATCGAACCGGTGTTCTTCACGACGTCGAACCCGGGCGGCGACGCCCCGAAGATGGCGAAGAACGAGACCAAACTGAAAAGCGCGACCGACATCGACGAACTGAAAAAGTGCGAGATCATCATCTCGTGCCAGGGCGGCGACTACACCACCGAGGTGTTCCCTAAACTGCGCGCGGCCGGCTGGAACGGCTACTGGATCGACGCCGCGTCGACCTTGCGCATGGAAAAGGACGCCGTCATCGTGCTGGACCCGGTCAACCTGCACGTCATCAAGGACGCGCTGGGCAAGGGCGTGAAGAACTACATCGGCGGCAATTGCACCGTCTCGTGCATGCTGATGGGCCTGGGCGGCCTGTTCCAGCACAACCTGGTCGAGTGGATGACCTCGATGACCTACCAGGCGGCCTCGGGCGGCGGCGCGCAACACATGCGCGAGCTGCTGACCCAGTTCGGCACGATCAATTCGTCGGTCAAGGCGCTGCTGGACGATCCGGCCTCGGCCATCCTGGAGATCGATCGCCAGGTGCTGGCGACGCAGCACGGCCTGTCGCCGGAGGAAACCAAGCAGTTCGGCGCGCCGCTGGCCGGCAACCTGATTCCCTGGATCGACAAGGACCTGGGCAACGGCCAGTCGAAGGAAGAGTGGAAGGGCGGCGCCGAGACCAACAAGATCCTCGGCCTGGGCGCGGACTTCGGCTCGACAGCCATTCCTGTGGACGGCCTGTGCGTGCGCATCGGCGCCATGCGCAGCCACTCGCAGGCGTTGACCATCAAGCTGAAGAAGGATGTGCCGATCGACGAGATCCACGACATCATCGCCGCCAACAACCAGTGGGTCAAAGTGGTGCCGAACACGCGCGAAGCGTCGGTCAAGGACCTGTCGCCGGCCGCCGCCACCGGCAGCCTGACGATCCCGGTCGGCCGCCTGCGCAAGATGAGCATGGGCGACGATTACCTGTCGGCCTTCACCGTCGGCGACCAGCTGCTGTGGGGCGCGGCCGAACCGCTGCGCCGCATGCTGCGCATCGTGCTGGATAAATAAAAGCAGACAGTCACGCGATTGTTGTAGCAGAAGGGGTTTTCTCTATGTGCTTTCATAGGGAAAATCCCTTTTTTTGGTTTAAAGTAGGCACAGAGCTGACAACTCCTCATGTATCACTTGAGAAACGGCGCGCAAAGCTTGCATGCTCATGTGCATGATGATATGTTGGTATATCCGGGAAAGTAACATTCTCCCTCTGACAACCTACTGCCGCCCACTATGCCCGTACCCAATTGCTCCCGCATCGTTTCGTTCGCGTTGAAAACGCTCACCGGCGCGGTCGCCGGTGCGGTGTTGCTGTCCGCCGCCGCAAACGCTGCCGGACTCGGCAAGCTGACCGTCCTGTCGTCGCTGGGCCAGCCGTTGCGGGCGGAGATCGAACTGACCGCCGTCAACGCCGAGGAGGCCAGCGGCCTGGTCGCGCAACTGGCGTCGGCCGACGCCTTCCGCACCGCCAATATCGACTTCAATCCGGCGCTGATGTCGCTGCGCTTCGAGGTCGAGCAGCGCGGCGGCCGCCAGCTGATCCGCGTCTCGTCCAGCCAGCCCGTCAACGAGCCGTTCGTCGACATGTTGCTCGAGCTGAAGTGGAACGGCGGGCGCATGGTGCGCGAATACACCTTCCTGCTCGACCCGCCGGACATGCGCGCGGCGCAGTCGCCGCAAGTGGCCGCGCCGGTCGAT
>DATMSN010001253.1:0-2617 GCA_035565375.1 Duganella sp.
GGCGCGCTGGCGCTGGAGGACGGCGCGCCCGGCCTGGTCGCGCGCATCCTGCTGCCGCTGGCCGAACCCCAAGACAAAGGGGGCTGACCCCGTTTGGGGGCGGACCCCGACGCCAACGGGTTGCGGGTTTCGCGGGTGCCGTTGGCGCCAAGCTATCCTACCTGTAATGTGACCGCAAGCTTGCGGAGAGGCGGCCGGTCCTATGATGGCTGCACGATCACTCGACTCTCTCCCATCATGCATGATTTAAGCGACATCGCCCACTGGCTGCGGCACCATCCGGTTCACCACACCTCGCAGGTGCACGGCACCTTGCCCGATCCGACCTTCGTCACCGGCGGCGACACGGTGGTCTCCTTCAGCACCAACAACTACCTGGCGCTGGCCAACCATCCGCGCCTGGTGGCGGCGGCCAAGGATGGCCTGGACCGCTACGGCGTGGGCAACTGCGAATCGCGCCTGCTCGGCGGCGACCTGGAGGTCTACCGCGAGCTCGAGACGCGCCTCGGGGCCCTCAAGCACAAGAGCGACGCGGTGCTGTTCGTGACCGGCTATATGACCAACATCGGCGTGCTGTCGTCGATCGTCAAGGCGGCCACGCTGGCGCGGCTGCATGGCTTCCGCACCAAGAAGCGCCACAAGTACGCCTACTATTCGGACGAGTTCAACCACATCAGCATCCGCGAGGGCATCCAGATGTCCGGCGCGCTGCGCTACAACTACCGCCACTGCGACATGAACCACCTGGAGGCGCTGCTCAAGGCCGGCGCCGAGGAGGGCACCACGCCGCTGATCGTCAGCGACGGCGTGTTCAGCATGGAGGGCACGATCGCGCCGCTGCCGGACCTGGTGGCGCTGGCCGAGCGCTATGGCGCGCTGCTGTACATCGACGACGCCCACGCCACCGGCATCCTCGGCGCCAACGGCGGCGGCACCTCGGAGCATTTCAACTGCTACAGCGACAACATCATGCAGATGGGGACCCTGAGCAAGGCGCTCGGTGCGATCGGCGGCTTCGTCGCCGTCGAGCGCGACGTCGCCGACGTGATCCGCCTGACCAGCTCCGCCTACGGCTTCACCTGTCCGCCGCCGCCGGACCAGGCGGCGGCGCTGCTGGCCGCGCTCGACCTGCTGGAGCAGGAGCCGCAACGCCGCCAGCGGCTGTGGGAAAACCAGCGCTACTTCATCGACAAGATGGAACCGCTGGGCTACACCATCATCTCGACGCAGACGCCGATCCTGCCGGTGCTGATCGGCGACGCCGAAACCTGCCAGCGCTACGCCATCGAACTGCGGCGCGAAGGCATCCATGTCGACGCCGTCCAGTTCCCGGCCGCGCCGGTGGGCAAGGCGCGCCTGCGCTTCATGATGAACGCCGGCCACACCCGGGCGCAGATCGACCACGTGGTCGGCGTGATGGCGCGGCTGGCGGGACGCGGGCTGCGCCTGGTGGCTTGATAGTCCGCCGCCGCCGCCCGCCACTCAATGCTCTGCCCAGCGCTCCTTGATCTCAAGGAGCGCGGGCATCTGTTCCAGGAACAGGTCGACCAGCTCCGGCTGGAAATGCTTGCCGCGCTGCTGGCGCAGGTGGTCGGCCGCCTGCTCCACCGTCCATGCCTCCTTGTAGGGCCGCGCCGACGTCAGCGCGTCGAACACGTCCGCGATCGCCACGATGCGTCCCACCAGCGGGATCCGTTCGCCGGCCAGGCCGTTCGGATAGCCGCTGCCATCCCATTTCTCGTGGTGCGTCACGGCCAGCTGGTGCGCCATGGCCAGCATGCCGTGCGCGTGCCGGCCGATGATCTCGCCGCCGATCGTGGCGTGCGATTGCATGGTCCTCCATTCGTCCGGGTCCAGCGGTCCCGGCTTGCGCAGGATGCTGTCGGGGATGCCGATCTTGCCGACATCGTGCATCGGCGCGGCGTGTAGCAGGTCGTCCGCCTCGGCCTCGCCCATGCCCAGCGCCAGGCCGAGGATGCGCGAATAATGGCTCATGCGGATCACGTGGCGGCCGGTCTCGTTGTCCTTGTATTCGGCGGCCAGGCCGAGGCGCTGGACAATCTCCAGGCGGGTGCGTTTGAGTTCGTCCACGCGCACCAGCGACAGGTGGGTGCGCACGCGCGCGCGCACGATCGCCGGGTTGACCGGCTTGGTGATGTAGTCGACGGCGCCGGCGTCGAAGCCGATCACCTCGTCCTCGCCCTCGGTCAGCGCGGTGACGAAGATGACCGGAATGTCGGCGGTGGCGCCGTCGGCCTTGAGCGCGCGGCACACATCGTAGCCGGTCATCCCCGGCATCATCACGTCGAGCAGGACCAATTGCGGGCGTTCCTGGCGGGCCAGCTCCAGCGCGCGCGCGCCGTCCTTGGCGTACAGCAGGCGGTAGTGGTCCTGCAGGATGTGGCGCAGCAGTTGCAGGTTGTTGGCTTCGTCGTCCACCGCCAGGATCAGCGGCATGTTCGGTTGGTGCGTGGTTATCATCGGTTTTCCTCCGCCAGGCTTTCCAGCATGGCTTCCAGTGTCGCGTGCGCGAGCGGTAGGTCAAAGTCGTTCAAGGCGCTCTCGATGCCGGCCAGGTGCCGCGTCAGCGCGGCGGGCGCGCCAACGCCGCCGATGC
>DATMSN010001254.1:0-5322 GCA_035565375.1 Duganella sp.
AGCGGCCGGGTCCGCCGCCGGAAGCGATCGCCGCCTGCAAGGACAAGGCCGAAGGCGCGAAGGTCGAATTCAAGGGACGGCGCGGTGAAAAGGTCGGCGGCGTCTGCAAAAAAATGAAAGACGTGCTGGCCGCGGTGCCCGAAGGCGGCCCGCCGCCCCGCGATCAAAACAAGTAAAGCAACGCCGGGGCTCATCTTATCCATACCGCCCCCCCATAAAAAAAGCGGACCATGCCGGGGCATGGTCCGCTTTTTTTGCGTGCATGTAAAGTTACACGACGAGAGTCTGGTGCTCGTCGCCGACGCGCGCGCGGATCTTGCCGATGGTGTAGACGATCTCGCCGGCCTGTTCCAGTTGCGCGATGGCGGCGGCGGCGTTTTCCTGCGACACGATGACGGTCATGCCGATGCCGCAGTTGAACACGCGGTGCATCTCGGCGTCGGCCACGCCGCCGTGCTGCTGCAGCCACGTGAACAGCGGCGGCAGGGTCCACGACGTCGAATCCAGCTCGGCCACCAGGCCCGGCTGCAGCACGCGCGGGATGTTCTCGACCAGGCCGCCACCGGTGATGTGCACCATGCCCTTGACCTCCATCGCGTCCATCAGCGCCAGCAGCGGCTTGACGTAGATGCGGGTCGGCTGCATCAGCACGTCGGCCAGCTTGCGGCCGTGGAAGTCGCCTTCCAGGTCCGGCTTGGCCACTTCGATGATCTTGCGCACCAGCGAATACCCGTTCGAGTGCACGCCCGACGACGCCAGGCCCAGGATGACGTCGCCCGGCGCGATCTTGGTGCCGTCGATGATCTTCGATTTTTCCACCGCGCCGACCGCGAAACCGGCCAGGTCGTACTCGCCGGCCGGGTACATGCTCGGCATCTCGGCCGTTTCGCCGCCGATCAGCGCGCAGCCGGCCTGCTCGCAACCCTGGGCGATGCCCTTGATGACGTCGGTGGCGATGGCCACGTCGAGCTTGCCGCAGGCGAAATAGTCGAGGAAGAACAGCGGCTCGGCGCCCTGCACCAGGATGTCGTTGACGCTCATGGCGACCAGGTCGATGCCGACCGTGTCATGACGGTTGAGCTCGAACGCCAGCTTGAGCTTGGTGCCGACGCCGTCGGTGCCCGACACCAGCACCGGCTCCTTGTACTTCTTGCTGATCTCGAACATGGCGCCGAAACCGCCCAGGCCGCCCATGACGCCCTCGCGCAGGGTGCGCTTGGCGAAAGGCTTGATTGCTTCGACTAAAGCGTCGCCCGCGTCGATATCGACGCCGGCGTCACGGTAGGACAGGGAAACATTTGAAGTTTGGCTCATGGTGTATTTCGCAGCGGAGGCGGTAAAATAGAAGGCGGAGACCGTTTCGTAACAAAATCGCACGTTTTCAGCGCTTTTCTGCACAAATCCACGCAAATAAGCCTGCGCGAACCCGGTCAATCCGCTATTTTATCAAAATGCCCCGTCCACCTGCCGTTTTTAACCATCTAAATCACATTCCATGCCATTTCCCCTCTCGGTAGAGCAAAAGCAAACGGCATTCTGGGTAGCGGTGTGGGCGGCATTCTTCTTCCTCCTCTTCATGTTGGGCCCGGTGCTGACGCCGTTCGTGGCCGCCGCCATCCTGGCCTACGCGCTCAACCCGGCCGCCGACCGCCTCGACCGCCTGCGCCTGCGCCACCTGCGCCTGCCGCGCGCGCTGTCGGTGCTGCTGGTGGTGACGCTGTTTTGCGCCGCGCTGCTGGCGCTGGTGCTGATCGTGGTGCCGGTGCTGCAAAAGGAAATCCCGCTGCTGCGCGAGCAAATCCCCACCTTCCTGGCCCGCGCCAACGACCTGCTCGGCCCCAAACTGCAGGAAATGGGCGTCAAGGTGCGGCTCGACAGCGCCGGCATCCGCAAGCTCGTCTCCCAGCAGATGGCCACCAGCGGCGACGAGATCTGGGGCGCGGTGCTCAATTCGGCGCGCATCGGCGGCACGGCCGTGCTCGGCTGGCTGGCGACCATCTTCCTGATCCCGGTGGTGCTGTTCTACCTGCTGCTGGACTGGCCGGCCATGCTGGGCCGGGTGGCCGGCGCCGTGCCGCGCCGCTGGATCGCGCCGACGATGACGATGGCGCGCGAGGTCGACGGCCTGCTGGCCCAGTACCTGCGCGGCCAGCTGCTGGTGATGCTGGTGCTGGCGGCCTACTATTCGGCGGCGCTGGCCATCGCCGGCTTCGACGTCGCGTTGCCCGTGGGCATCATCAGCGGCTTGCTGGTGTTCATCCCCTATCTGGGCTTCACGGTCGGGCTGGTGCTGGCGATGATCTCGGCGGTGCTGCAGTTCGCCGACTTCAGCGGCCTGATCGCCGTGGCCGTCATCTACGGCTTCGGCCAGGTGTTCGAGAGCCTGGTGCTCACGCCGCGGCTGGTGGGCGAGCGCATCGGCCTCAATCCGCTGACCGTCATTTTCGCCCTGATGGCCTTCGGCCAGCTGTTCGGCTTTGTCGGCGTGCTGCTGGCGTTGCCCGCCTCGGCCATCCTGATGGTGGCATTTAGACATCTGCGCCGCCACTACCTGGGCAGCACCTTCTATAATGCGTGATGTAAACAAGAAAAACGTCATGCAAACGATCAAACCAAGGCGAACGCCATGAAACAGCTGGTGCTCGATTTAGGCGCGGACCAGGCGCACAGCCTCGCATCGTTCGAGGTGGGACAGAACGCCGAGGCGGCGGCGCTGATGGCGCAATTCGCCGGGCGCAGCTCGCGCGAGCACTTCGCCTACCTGTGGGGCCTGGGCGGCGTCGGCAAGACCCACCTGCTCAAGGCGCTGGCCAGCGCCGGCGGCGAGGACGAGCAGCGGCGCGCGCGCTACATCTCGCCGTTCTCGATCGAATCCGAATTCCAGTATTCGCCGGAGGTGGACCTGTACCTGCTCGACGACTGCGAAAAACTGTCGCCGGTGGCGCAGATCGACGCCTTCGCGCTGTTTAACGAAATCCGCGCCAACAACGCCTTCATGGTCTGCAGCGGCGCCGTCGCCCCGGCCGTGCTGCCGGTGCGCGAGGACCTGCGCACGCGCATGGGCTGGGGCCTGATCTACCAGATCCACGGCCTGACCGACGACGAGAAGGTGGCCGCCCTGAGCGCCGCCGCCACCGCCCGCGGCTTGACGCTGTCGCCCGGCGTGATACCCTACCTGCTGTCCCACTTCCAGCGCGACATGCGATCGTTATCGACGATGCTCGACTCGCTGGACCAGTATTCCCTTGAAACCCAACGCCCGATCACCCTGCCGCTGTTGCGCGAGTGGTTGCAGGCGGAAGCGAAAGAATGACGAATCCCGCATGAAGCTTGCATTATTTGACCTGGACCACACGCTGCTGCCGATCGACTCCGACCACGAGTGGGGTCAGTTTTTGGTGCGCATCGGCGCCGTGGACGCGGCCACCTTCGCGCGCCGCAACGACGATTTCTTCGCGCAGTACCAGGCCGGCACGCTCGACCCGGTCGAATACCTGGAGTTCGCCCTGGGCACCCTGTCCGGCTTCCCGCGCGTCAAACTGGCGCAGATGCAGGCGCAATTCATGCGCGAGGTGATCGTGCCGGCGATCCGCCCGGCCGCGCTGGCGCTGCTCAAGAAGCACCAGGACGCCGGCGACCTGGTGGCCATCGTCACGGCCACCAACCACTTCGTGACCGCGCCGATCGCCGAGGCGCTGGGCGTGGAGCACCTGATCGCGGCCATGCCGGAGCTCGACGCCGACGGCAACGTCACCGGCCGCCTGCTCGGCACCCCGACCCAGGGCGCCGGCAAGATCGTCCACACCAAGGCCTGGCTGGAAAAGATGGGCAAAACGCTGGAGGACTTCGACACCGTCTACTTCTACAGCGATTCGCACAACGACCTGCCGCTGATGTCGATCGTCTCGCACCCGATCGCGACCAACCCGAACGCCACCCTGAAAACGCACGCTACCGCCCAAGGCTGGCCTTTAATTGACCTATTCAATGATTAAGAAACTGATCCGAAAAATCCTCGGCACCAAAGACAAGAGCGCCAAGGCCCGCGACACCAACACGCCGGTGATACTCGGCCCGGACGCCCACGGCATCGATCCCAAGCTGCTGTCGTCGAACGCGGTGCGCGTCACCAGCACGCTGCAGGAGGCCGGCTTCGAGGCGTTCGTCGTCGGCGGCGCCGTGCGCGACCTGCTGCTGGGCGTCAAGCCGAAAGACTTCGACATCGCCACCAACGCCACGCCGGAGCAGGTGCGCAAGCTGTTCCGCCGCGCCTTCATCATCGGCAAGCGCTTCCAGATCGTGCACGTGATGTTCGGCCAGGACCTGCTGGAGGTGACCACCTTCCGCGGCACCGCGCTCGACAACGCGCCCAAGGACGACCATGGCCGCGTCCTGCGCGACAACACCTTCGGCTCGCAGGCGGAGGACGCGGTGCGGCGCGACTTCACCATCAACGCCATGTACTACAACCCGGCCAACCAGCAGGTGTGGGACTACCACGGCGGCATCGAGGACATCCGCGCCAAGACGCTGCGCATCATCGGCCAGCCGGAGGCGCGCTACCGCGAAGACCCGGTGCGCATGCTGCGCGTGGTGCGCTTCGCCGCCAAGCTCAAATTCACCATCGAGCCGGTCACCGCCGCGCCGATCCCGGTGATGGCGTCGCTGATCGACAACGTGCCGCCGGCGCGCGTGTTCGACGAGATGCTCAAGCTGCTCATGAGCGGCCAGGCGCTGGCCTGCCTGCAGCAGCTGCGCAAGGAGGGCCTGCACCACGGCCTGCTGCCGCTGCTCGACGTGGTGCTGGAGCAGCCGCTGGGCTTCAAGTTCGTCACGTTGGCGCTCGACTCGACCGACGCCCGCATCGCCGCCGGCAAGACGGTGTCGCCGGGCTTCCTGTTCGCGTCGCTGCTGTGGCACCAGGTGCTGGAGAAGTGGACCGCCTACCGCGCCGCCGGCGAGCAGACCATCCCGGCGCTGCACCTGGCGGCCGACGACGTGCTCGACTCGCAGACCGAGAAGCTGGCCTTGCAGCGCAAGATCGGCACCGACATGCGCGACATCTGGTCGATGCAGCCGCGCTTCGAGCGCCGCACCGGCAAGTCGCCGCACAAGCTGCTGGAACACCTGCGCTTCCGCGCCGGCTACGATTTCCTGCTGCTGCGCTGCGCCTCCGGCGAGATCGACGCCGAACTTGGCGAATGGTGGACCGCCTTCTACGAGGGCGACGAAGCGACCCGCGAGGACTTGATCGCGACGGCCGGCCAGTCGTCCTCCGGCCAAGGCGCCGCCGCCAAACGCAAGCGCGCACCGCGCCGCGGC
>DATMSN010001255.1:0-6415 GCA_035565375.1 Duganella sp.
TGGCCGCGTCCGACGCCAGCATCCTGATCCGCGGCGAAAGCGGCACCGGCAAGGAGTTGCTGGCCAACGCCATCCACCGCGCCAGCCGCCGCGCCAAGGCGCCGTTCATCGCGGTCAACTGCGGCGCCATCCCGGAGGCGCTGCTGGAGTCGGAACTGTTCGGCCACGTCAAGGGCGCCTACACCGGCGCCGTCAGCAGCCGCGAAGGCCTGGTGCAGGCGGCCGACGGCGGCACCCTGTTCCTCGACGAGATCGGCGACATGCCGCTGCTGCTGCAGGTCAAGCTGCTGCGCGTGCTGCAAGAGCGCGTGGTGCGCCAGCTCGGCTCGGACGTGCCCAGGCCGGTCGACGTGCGCATCCTGTCGGCCACGCACCGCGACCTGGACGCGGCCATGCTCGAAGGCCAGTTCCGCGAAGACTTATATTACCGGCTCAACGTCATCACCTTGACCTTGCCGCCGCTGTCGCAACGGCGCGAGGACATCACGCCGATGGCGACCCAGTTCCTGCACACGCTGGCGGCCAAATACGGCAAGACGGTGCGCGGCTACGCGCCCGACGCGCTCGAGGCGCTGACCACGGCCTCGTGGCCGGGCAATGTGCGACAACTCTATAACGTGGTCGAACACGTGTGCGCGCTGGCGACGGCGCCGCTGATTCCTTTGTCGCTGGTGCAGCGGGCGCTGCGGGTGCCGTCGCTGGAGGTGCTCAGTTACACCGAGGCCAAGCAGCGCTTCGAGCGCAACTATCTGGTCCAGCTGTTGAAGCTGACCGACGGCAACGTGGCCGACGCCGCCCGCCTGGCCGAACGCAACCGGACCGAGTTCTACCGCCTGCTGCAGAAATACGACCTCGACGCCAGCCTTTTCCGCACCGACCCACCCCTTGTCGCCACAGAGCGACAAGACGATCCCCTTAAAAATCAATGACTTATGAAATGGCGGCGATAGCTTGTCGCCATTTCACGACAAAATCCGTGGAATATGGACGTAAACATCACGATTTGACAATTTCTCATAGGAAATTTTCTCGCAACCATATGATTTAAAAAGGAATTTTAGTCCTGGCACGCCGATTGCTAAGGATAGGGTAACGTCACTGACGTTTCACCTAAAACTTGAAAAAGGAAGCAAATCATGATGACTACCAAACTGATCGCCCGCCTGATGGTTGCCGCCACCCTGACCGCCGCAGCCGCCACTGGTACCGCTTTCGCAGCGGGTCAGCAAGAAGGTGCTATGGCTGGAGCCGCCAAGACCGGCACCGCCACCAATGACGATGCAATCACCAGCAAGATCAAGGCTTCCCTGGCCGATCAAAAACAAATTGGCGTGACCACCACCGACGGTGTGGTCGTGCTGAGCGGCGCCGTACCAAGCACTGAAGTGGGCACCAAGGCCATTCAGGTGGCATCGGCCGTCCCAGGCGTTAAAGAAGTAAAAAGCGAACTGACCGTCGCTTCGAAGTAAGTAGCACCGCAGTAATCAGTATCCCGCAGTAAAACCCTAGTAGGAGAAGTACCGCAACACACCCTAGTAACTGACCCTTTTCCGGGTAGCGTGCGTAGACGCTACCCGGACTTTTTTTGCCCTGGAAGTTGCAAAATAAGCCATAAAACACAACGATGGCCACAGAGCGCCGTGATTTATCTCACATTAACCGGGAATACTTGCGATGGGAATCACGAGAATTAGCGGGTTACTTGGGAATGATGTAAAACCATATTTTTTGTAGAACCCTGCGGCATCCTCGTCCTTGGCATCTACGAAGAGTGCGAATCCGTCTACTTCCTTTGCGGCGGCCTTCGCCTTCGTCATCGCTTCCACCAACAACTTTTCTCCGAGACCTTGCCCTTGATGCGATTTGGAGATTGCCAGACGCGCGAGCGTGTAGCCGGGTACGTTTGATGGGAGCCGTTTTGCCATACTGACGGGCATTTCGTCTTTGCACGTCATGGAACGTATCGCCATGGTGAAGAATCCGATAATCATACCGGGATCGTCATCATCGACAATAACGTAAGTCCTCGCCACATCCTTGCTTTGATGCTGCTTAGCCGTTGATTGGAGGTAATTGTCCAGTTCACCCTTACCGCAGGTAAACTTACTTACCTGATGCTCCGCTCCCAACGGTCTTATTGAGTAGGTCATGTTGGGCCTTGTTTTTATGCCGCTCGAACGCTTTGATCAGCGCCTCATTCGGTGCAGGCGGAGCATCGAGCAAATTAATTAACATGGCGGCATCCTCACGAGTGTATCGAATCACGTATTCGCGATCGATAATCATCTGTGCTTTTTCCAGGGCAGCCTGAACCAAAAACTGATTCAGCGTGGCACCAGTCAAGTCCGCTGCCTCCTGGAGTTTCTCCGCTATTGGGGTCGAAACTCTGGCCGTGATTCGGCCTCTTTCTTCCGTCGCATTCATATGTACCTTCCGGTTCTGTGTCGAGCAAGAACAGTGTAGCACGCCGGTGCCATTTTGCCACCTCTTCGGTGCCAATTTGGCGCCACGCCCTGGGAACTGCGAGCTGCTGCCTCCAGCCACAACGACGCCACGTCTGGTTTTGCCAAAAAAAATCGGCGAATCGCCCTAAGCGATTCGCCGAAAATACGAACTCAACCTGCAACGGGTTTGGACGGCTTCCGCGATCAGCTCAGGTTTTCCAGCCGGATCTTCGTCACGCTGCCGCACACGGTCGACAACGCTTCCATCTTGGCGATGGCCGCCGTCACGTTTTTCTCCTGCGTCTGGTGCGTCAGGAAGATGATGTCGGTCTTGGTCTCGCCTTCCGCCGGTTCCTTTTGCAGCATGGCGTCGATCGAGATCGTCGCGTCGGCCAGGATGCGGGTCAGGTCGGCCAGCACGCCCGGCTGGTCGCTGACGTTCATGCGCAGGTAGTAGCTGGTGGTAATTTCCGACATCGGCAAAATCTCGATGTTGGTCATCGCGTTCGGCTGGAACGCCAGGTGCGGCACGCGGTGTTCCGGATCGGCCGTGGCCAGGCGGGTGATGTCGACCAGGTCGGCGATCACGGCCGAGGCGGTCGGCTCGGCGCCGGCGCCTTTGCCGTAGTACAAGGTGGCGCCGACGGCGTCGCCCTGCACCAGCACGGCGTTCATCGCGCCCTCGACGTTGGCGATCAGGCGCTTGCTCGGGATCAGGGTCGGATGCACGCGCAGCTCCACGCCCTCGACGCCGTTGACCTTGGCGCGCTTGGCGATGCCCAGCAGCTTGATGCGGTAGCCCAGCTGCTCGGCGTAGCGGATGTCGATCGCGTTCAGTTTCGAGATGCCCTCGACGTGCGCCTTGTCGAACTGCACCGGAATGCCGAAGGCGATGGCCGACATGATGGTGGCCTTGTGGGCCGCGTCCACGCCCTCGATGTCGAAGGTCGGGTCGGCCTCGGCGTAGCCCAGCTCCTGCGCCTGCTTGAGCACGGTGGCGAAGTCCAGGCCCTTGTCGCGCATCTCGGACAGGATGAAATTGGTGGTGCCGTTGATGATGCCGGCCAGCCAGTCGATGCGGTTGGCGGTCAGGCCCTCGCGCAGCGCCTTGATGATCGGGATGCCGCCGGCCACCGCCGCTTCGAACGCGACCATGACGCCCTTGGCGTGCGCGGCGGCGAAGATCTCGTTGCCGTGCACGGCCAGCAGCGCCTTGTTGGCGGTGACCACGTGCTTGCCGTTGGCGATGGCCTGCAGCACCAGCGCCTTGGCCTCGTCGTAGCCACCGATGAGTTCGACGACGATGTCGATTTCGGGATCGTTGACGATGTCGAACGGGTCGGCGACCACTTTGACCTTGCCGCCGGTGCGCTGCCTGGCGCGCTCGAGGTTGCGGGCGGAGACGGCCACGACCTCGATGCCGCGTCCGGCGCGGCGGCGGATTTCTTCCTGGTTGCGTTCCAACACGTTGAACGTTCCGGAGCCGACGTTGCCGACGCCTAACAAGCCTACTTTGATGGGTTTCATATATTCGTTTCTATTGATCGGTTCGGTGGAGCGGTCTGCTTAACGGTCCAGCTAAGAGCTGGCGCCGTGGCGCTTGCGGTAGCCTTCCATGAATTTGGCGATGCGGCCGAAGGCTTCCGTCATATCGTCCGAGTTCGGCAGGAACACGACGCGGAAATGGTCCGGCGCGATCCAGTTGAAGCCGCTGCCCTGGACGATGAGCACTTTCGTTTCTGCCAGCAATTCGTAGGCGAACTGCTGGTCGTCCGCAATCGGATAGATTTTCGGATCGAGGCGCGGGAACATGTACAGCGCCGCTTTCGGCTTGACACAAGTGACGCCCGGGATATCGGTCAGCAGCTTGTAGGCCAGATCGCGTTGCTTCAACAGGCGCCCGCCCGGTCCCACCAGGTCGTGTATCGACTGGTAGCCGCCGAGCGCAGTCTGGATCGCAAACTGCCCCGGTGCGTTGGCGCACAAGCGCATCGAGGCCAGCATGTTGAGGCCCTCGATATAGTCTTTCGCATGGGATTTTTCGCCCGACACCACCATCCAGCCGGAGCGGTAGCCGCAGGCGCGGTAGTTCTTCGACAGGCCGTTGAAGGTGACGAACAGCACATCGTCGGCCAGCGAGGCGATGGAGACGTGCTCGGCATCGTCGTACAACACCTTGTCGTAGATTTCGTCGGCGTAGATGATCAACTGGTGCTGGCGCGCCACTTCGATGATCTGTTGCAGCAGTTCGACCGGGTACAACGCGCCGGTCGGATTGTTCGGGTTGATGACGACGATGGCGCGCGTGTTCGAGGTGATTTTGCGGCGGATGTCCTCGATGTCCGGATACCACTCCTGCTGCTCGTCGCAGATGTAGTGCACCGGCGTGCCGCCGGACAGGCTGACGGCGGCGGTCCACAGCGGATAGTCGGGCGCCGGCACCAGCACCTCGTCGCCGGTGTTGAGCAGCGCGTTCATCGACATGACGATCAGCTCGGACGCGCCGTTGCCCAGGTAGATATCGTCGATCGACACGCCGGCGATGTTCTTGCCCTGCGTGTAATGCATGATCGCCTTGCGCGGCGCGAACATGCCTTTGGAATCGGTGTAGCCGGCCGCGTTGGACAGGTTGATCTTCATATCCTGGACGATCTCGTCCGGCGGATCGAAACCGAACACGGCGAGGTTGCCGATATTCAACTTCGTGATCTTGTGGCCTTCTTCCTCCATTTGCCGGGCTTTTTCCGGCACCGGGCCGCGGATCTCGTAGCAGACTTCCGCCAGTTTGTTCGATTTATAGATCGGTCGCAAAATAAAATCCTGTCTTGGTGAGGCAAACCGCTGTGGCCTGCCAAAAACGCGCTGGCGGCCCGTGCTGCGATGCGAAAGGAACCATTCTGCCGAAAGCCACCCGTTTAATCAACCTCTGGCGGGGCGAAACGGCGAAGCGCCGGCCGAAAAACGCTACAATGTCAGTTACACCACCCGATTAAACGCACCACATAGACACGTAGGGCGGATTAGGCGGAACGCCGTAATCGGCCAATGCCTGCGCCGCCAGCGGCCAACGTGTCCACCCCGAACGCCATCAAACAGCAAATACCACCATGAAGCTCCACGCAAGCGACACCCAAAAGTACCAAACCGTCACCGGCTACGATGAAACCGGCGTCGAAATCAACGCCCAGCGCTACAACTACAGCCTGATCGTGCTGCCGGAAAGCGCACCGCGCGCCTGGAACGCGCCGACCTTCGAATCGCTGACCGCCGAGCATTTCGACCTCATCGGCGCCGATGCGCCGGACGTCGTCATCCTCGGCACCGGCGCCAGGCAGCGCTTCATCCATCCGCGCCTGACGGCCGCGCTGACGATGCGCCGCATCGGCGTCGAATGCATGGACAGCCAGGCCGCCTGCCGCACCTACAACATCCTGATGGGCGAAGGCCGCAAGGTCACGCTGGCGCTGATCATCGACCACACCGGCACGGCGGGCGCCTGAGCCGGCCTGCCGATACAAGGCGCCAGGCCATGAGCGGCGACGCATCGAACGACGCCCACGATCACGAGCGGCGCCCGCGCGCGGTCGTCTTCGCGCACCACGAGATCGGCCTGCGCTGCCTGAAGGTCTTGCTGGCCGGCGGCGTCGATGTCGCGCTGGTGGTCACCCACGCCGACGCCGGCGGCGACCACGAATCGGTGGCGTCGCTGTGCCGCGAAGAACGCATCCATTGCATCGCACCCGGCGGCGACGACGCGCCCGGGCTGCTGCAGCAAGTGCGCGACGCCATGCCGGACCTGATGTTCAGCCTGGGCTACGGCTACCTGCTGCCGGCGGCATTGCTGGCCGTCGCCCCCGCCTACAACATGCACGCTTCATTGCTGCCGGAGTTCCGCGGCCGCTCGCCGGTCGAATGGGCCGTGCTGCACGACGCCCCCGTCACCGGCGCCAGCCTGCACGAGATGACGGCCC
>DATMSN010001256.1:0-9789 GCA_035565375.1 Duganella sp.
GGCGCTTGCATTCGACGGCGCCGGCGATGCCGGGCAGCGGGCGCATCGCCACGCAGGCGGCCGGCGCGCCATCCACATACGCGATCCACATGGCCGAGCTGGCGTCGTCGAGGAAGGCGCGGATGGCGTCGTCGTCGTCGCGCAGCACCACGCCGATGACGTCGAAATATTCGTACAGCAAATGCCGCGCATCGTTCAGCTGCGCGGCCGTGGCGCGCGCAAGGTGTAGGGACGGCGGCGTCGACGGCTGCGACAGGATCTCCCGCACCTTGCTCATCGCCTCCAGCAACTGCGCGCGCTGCGCCTCGCCCAGCTGGTCGAGCATGCGCACCGTCTCCGCCGAGGCGCGGTGGTTGATGTCGGCGATCACGGTGTGGCCGGTCGCGGTCAGGTTCAGCAAGGTGGCGCGCTTGTCTTGCTGGGAGCGCACGCCCTCGATCAGTCCGCGTTCGGTCAGCGAGCGCACCATGCGGCTCATGTAGCCGGCGTCCAGCCCGAGCGTGGTGCGCAGGTGGTTGGCGGTGCAGCCGGGATGTTGCGACAGCTCGTACATCATCCGGCTTTCGCTGAGCGAATAGTCGGTGTCGAGGTAGCGGCCGCGCAGCAAGCCCAAATGCACGGTATAAAAACGATTGAATTGCCGTACCACTTCGGCCTGTTGCCGCGTCCGCTGTTCCATATTTTCCCCAATTGGTTGCTTTTGGCAAGCACTTTGCCGACTATAGCGCTGTTGCCCCGCGCGGTCAACATGGCGCGCATGGCAGGCGGTAAAATGGCGGCTTCCCCATAGCGGAGTATCGACGATGATGTTTCTTAAAGTTCCGTTTGCGGAAAAAGACGAGGCCAAGGCGCTGGGCGCCCGCTGGAACGGCGAACGCAAATCGTGGTACGTGCCGGACGGTAAGCCGACCGAGGCGTTCGAACGCTGGCTGCCGCCCGGCGGCGCCGATTTCGTTCCGGCCAAGGCCGCCGCCGCGCCGAAGGCCAAGCCGGCCTCGGTGGATTCGTATGTCGGCAAATCGGTGATCGGCAAGCTGTATCAGCAATTGCCGCACGACTGCAATCCCTTCGAAGTCTGCCCCGTGTGTGCGCCGGCGCTGGCCACGTCCGGCTGGCAGGCCGCGCACGAGGACGTGGCGAAGTTGCTGGTCGCTCTGCGCGGCTGAGGCCGCTTCCCTTCGACGGCCACCCAAAAACGGTTGAGTTAGCGGCCACGGACCGCATCGATCTGTTTTAAAATACGGATGAGATACACCACGAGAAGCCCGCCGATGAACAGTCAAACGATGCCGCCAGTTTTTCGCACTGAAGACGGGCCGGTCACACCGGTCGCCAGCTTCAACCAACCCGCCGATGTCTTTGAAGCGCTGTTTCAAAGCATACAGGGCGGCGAAAAGCACGTGCGGCCGTTGCTGGACCTGGTGCCCGATTCCCACTTTCTTGGATTTATAGAAGTCGGCTACGCGCTGCGCGCTTGCCTCGAGGACAAAGCACGCCGCGACTACCTGCTGCAGCGGCTGCGTCCGCATCTGGGCGTGATGATCGGCACTTTGCCGGCGAGCATACAGCCGCACGGCATGCTGCCCAAGCAACCGGCGCCGCCCGGCTTCCGCGACCTGCAACAGATCACCGACGCCGAAGTGCGCGCCTGGCTGATCGAGGACGGCGCCCTGATCTACGGCGAATTCGCGCGTTACGAGCTCGACAATCTGTTCGACGCCATCGCCCCGTCGATCCGTCCCGGCGGCGTCATGGTCGATCTCGGTAGCGGGCTGGGCAAGGTGGTGATGTCGGCCGCGCTGGCGTTTCCGTTCCAGCGCTGCATCGGTGTCGAATGCATGGGCTACCGCCACCGCATGGCCATGCAGCGCCTGCACAATCTGCTGGTGCTGGCCGAGCGCGGCGTGGCGCACCTGCCGGCGCCGCTCACCGCCGACGCTCCGCTGACCTTGCCTTTCGGCGAGGCGACCACCGGCCGCCACCTGCTCGATCTGGCCGCGCGGATCTCCTTCGTCGAAGGCGACATGTTCAATGTGGACGTGCGCGGCGCCAGCCTGGTGTTCTTGTACAGCACCTGTTTCGGCCCGCAGATGGACGCGCTGGCCGACAAGCTGGCCCGCGAGCTGCAGGAGGGCGCGCTGGTGACGACCACCACCTATGCGCTCAAGCATCCCGCGTTCGCCTTGCTGCATTATTTCCCGGCGGGTACCGTCGCCTGGACCAATGTGATGCTGTACAAACGCACCGGCACGCTGGAGTCGCTGCCGCCGGCGGACATCACGCATCCGCACCAGCCGGACCCGGCGGAGTGGGAGGCGCAGGTGCGCCAGCAATTCGACGCCATGGATGCGCGGGCCGGCACGGCGTAGACCCGCTATTGAAGCAGCCACCTGCGCGCGGTGGCGATGATGTTGTCCGACAGCGTGCGGGTGAACGGGGTCTGGATGTCCCACATATGCCACGTCAACGGCACGTCCAGCACGTGGCCCGGGGCCAGATCCACCAATGTCCCCGCCTTCAGCAGCGCCGCGCATTGCAGCAGCGGCAGCATCCCGTAGGCGTATCCCGCCTCCAGAAAACGCACGTAACCCTCCGAGCTCGACAATGAATGATGGGGAACCCGGCCCGTATGGCCGGTGCGCTGCGCGATAAAGCGGCTTTGCAGCGCGTCCTTGCGGTCGAAATTGAGCGTGGGGGCGTGCTGGACGGCCGCCGCCGTGAAACCGTCGGGGAAGTGGCGCGCCGCGAAAGCCGGACTGGCGACGCACACATACCGCATCGCGCCCAGCTGCGTGGCCGAAGTTCCGGCTACTTGCGCCGTTTCGCTGGTAACGCAGCCGAATACGCGGCCTTCGCGCAGCATCGTCATCGTATGGTCCTGGTCGTCGAGGCGGATATGCAGCATGCAATCCCCGGTGGCCAGCAGGGGCGCGACGGCCTCCTGCATCCAGGTGGCGGCGCTATCGGCGTTGATGGCGATGGTGATCTCCGGTCGCGCCGGTGCGCCGCGACCGGATTGGGGAAACGCGGTCAGGGCGGCCTCCAGCAGCTGAACCTGACGATAATGGGCGATCAGCCGCTGGCCGGCCTCGGTCGCCGCCGGCGGTTGGCTACGCACGATCAGCAATTCGCCGGCGCTGTTTTCCAGCATCCTGATGCGCTGGGAGACGGCCGATTGGGTGATCGACAGCGCGGCGGCGGCCTTGTCAAAGCTCCCATGTTCGATCACGGCGTCCAGCGCCGCCAGTCCCCGATAGTCGACTCGGCTCATTAGCGTTCCTAATAGTTGGTCAGTAATATTAATTATACTTATCTTTGGCCTGCCTCTAAGCTGGCGTCTTTTGCTCATGGGAGGACGCATGGAAGTGGCCGCATTTTTGAAGGGGATGGGCTTGGGCGGAGGGTTGATCGTCGCGATCGGCTCGCAGAACGCTTATTTACTACGACAGGCGTTAAAGCGCGAATACGTGCTGACTTGTATCGCCATTTGCATCGTGTGCGACATCGCACTGATCGGCGCCGGCGTCGCCGGAATGGGAGAATTAATCAGCGGAGCCCCGGCGCTGCTATTTTGGATAAAACTCGCGGGAGCCGGTTTTTTATTCTGGTACGGTTTGCGGGCCGCGCGTTCCGCTTTGAATCCCGGCGTGTTGGAAACCGCTGGAGATAAGCCGGCCGCGAGCCGGTACGCGGTGGTCGCGGCGATGCTGGCGTTCAGTTTGTTGAATCCGCATGTTTATCTGGATACCGTGGTTTTATTGGGCACGATAGGCGGGCAGCAAATTGGCGACGGACGGATTTATTTCGCGTTGGGTGCGATGGCAGCGTCGATCATTTGGTTTTCCAGCCTGGGATTCGGCGCGCGGTTTTTGATGCCGGTATTCGCTCGTCCGCGTGCCTGGCAAATATTGGATGGGGTGATCGCGGTGGTGATGTGGGTGTTGGCGGCGACGTTGTTTGTATAAACAGGTTTCCTTGCCGCCGCTGCCGTGTCGCGTTCTCGCCACTGCCACGCCACGGCCCGGTCGGCGCGTCCAGGGCGCGAAACAAGCTGAAAAATGGCGGGAACATGCCAATTTCCGGCATGAAAGTGGCGTAAAAACGCCAAAAGGGATTTATGTTTTGCCACGTAAGCTAAATGTGGTTGAAAATATATTTCTTGTGAGAACTGATCCGCGTCCCACTTGGCATACAATGCTGAAAGTTGCGTGGAGATATGGCGCGCCGTTTGAGTGGGCATAAATGAGCATCGAACCCGGCAATTACGTGAGTTACTCGACCATGGCGGCGGCGTTCGCGTCGGATGCCATTCTGAGTACCTTGCTGATATTTCTGTGGGTGACACAGCGTAAAGAGAAGCACGCCTTATTCTGGGGCGTGGGCCAATTGGCCGTCATGTCCGGCGTGATGGTCTGGTTTCTCGGCGCCCAGGCATTACCCCTCCAGTTGCGGCTGTTTATATGCGCGTTGATGCTCACCGTGGGAATGATCGGTTATTGGGGCGGAACGCAATATTTTCTCGGCGATTTGCGGCGCCGCCAGACGCGCGCCATATTAATCGCCGGCGTTGGATTAACCGCTTTATTCTATATTCTGTGGAACGCCTATTATGATCTGGTGGCGCCCGGCAGCGCCTCCATTCTCGGGCTGGTCATGTTATGGATGGGCGTGCGGCTGGTGCGCGCGCAAAAGCGCTACCGATGGTTGGGATATACACTGGTGGCGCGCGGCGCATTCAATGTCTTCAGTTCGCTCACCTTGGGACCGGAACTGTATTTGTTCTGGTTCGCCGGCACCTCGATACTCAAAACCCTGTCGATGCTCGGCCTCATTTATTCGGTGCAGGACGAGATCCAGCAACGCTACGTGCGCACCATCGACAGTCTCAGTCATGGCTTTTTGATACGGGACCGGCTCGGCTATGTCCACGTCGCCAACGAGCGCTGCGCACGCTTGCTGGGCTTCGACAGCGCCGCCGACCTGATCGGCAAGCACGTGTGCGACCTGCTGCCGGAACTGACTCCCGCGATGGCCGACGAGTATTTCCGCCGCTTCGACGCCCAGGGCGCCCAATACCCGATGACCGAAACGGCAACGTTTGCATTACACAATGGCACCCGGCTGCCGGTGGAGATGATGGGCTCACCATACATCGAGCGCGGCCGCCTGTATTGCCTGGTCCAACTGCTCGACATCAGCGAGCGCAAGAAGAAGGACGACATGTTGTACCAGGCCGCCCGCATCGACCCGGTGACCGGCTTTTTCAACCGCCACGCGCTGTCGGTCTTGCTGTCGCAGGAAGTCGCGCGCGCGGCGGCGGCCGGCCGCGAATGCGCGGTGCTGTTCCTCGACCTGGACAAGTTCAAGCGCGTCAACGATTCGTTCGGGCACGCCATCGGCGACGAATTGCTGCGCCAGACCGCGCAACGGCTGCATGCCGTGCTGGGCCCGAACGACGCGCTGGCCCGTTTCGGCGGTGACGAGTTCATCATCGTCGTTTCCGGCCTGGACGCCGGCACGGCCGAGCGCATGGCGCGCCTTTGCGCCGAGCGCGTCATCGGCGCCATGGCCGGCCGCTTCGACCTGTCCCACCACGCGATCGGCGTGTCCGCCAGCGTCGGCATGGCGTGCTATCCGATGCACGGCAGCGATAGCGATATGCTGATACGTAACGCCGACATCGCCATGTACGAGGCCAAGAAGGCCGGACGGGGCGAATTGCGCTTTTTCAACGACGCCATGAACGCCGCCGCCAAGGACGCGCTGGTGATCGACACCGCCCTGCGCGGCGCCATCGAGGCCGGCGAGTTCAGCCTGCTGTACCAGGCCATCGTCGACGCCCGCACCGGCAAGCTGGCCAAGGTGGAGGCGTTGCTGCGTTGGGACAGCCCCGAGCTGGGCTTGATGCGCCCGGACCGCTTCATCCCGGTCGCCGAGGACAGCGGCATGATCGTTCCCATCGGCACCTGGGTGCTGAACGAGGCCTGCCGCCAGATGGCGTCCTGGCGCCAGGGGCCGATGGACGGCCTGACGGTCAGCATCAACGTCTCGGCCTGGCAGTTGGCGGACCCGGCCTTTGTGGCGCTGGTCGAGCGGGCGCTCGCCGTCAACGGCCTGGGCGGCCATCGGCTGGAGCTGGAGCTGACGGAGCGGGTGCTGATCGACGACGGCGGCCACGTGCACGCGGTGCTGCAGCGCCTGCGGGCGCTGGGCGTGGGCATTTCGCTCGACGACTTCGGCACCGGTTATTCCTCGCTCAGCTACCTGACCCGGTTCCAGCTGAACACGCTCAAGATCGACCGCGCCTTCGTCATGGACATCGAGCACAGCGCGCGCAGCAACAGCCTGGTGAACGCCATCATCGCCATGGGACACAGCCTGGGGCTGCAACTGGTGGCCGAGGGCGTCGAAACCGCCGGCCAGGCGGCGATCCTGGAAAAGATGGGCTGCCACTATCTGCAGGGCTATTACTTCTCGCGTCCGATTCCGCCGGACGCGCTGCTGCGCTGCGCCGGCGAAGGGCAACTGTCGGCGACGTGAGGCAACCTGCCGGCCGCATAAACTGTTGTCATGTCATCCAGATGTCATAACGGCGTCATCGCGATGTCACATGCAGTTCCTACAATCTTGCGAGTTGATCATTCCACTAACCGCAAGAAAGAAAAACACTCATGCAACCGCGCTTCCCTCTGAAACCTTTGTGCCTGGTGGTGCTGCAAGCACTGGCCTTCCATGCGTACGCGGCCGATGCCGCCGACGCCGCCGCCGATAGCGCCGCCACGGCCGGCGCGCTGGCCGGCCCGATGCAGTCGGTGGAAATCACCGGCCGCGGCCAGTCGCGCCAGGTGCAGAACATCAACAAGGCCGATCTGGCCGAGGCGCTGCCGGGCACCAGCCCGCTGAAGGTGTTGGACAAACTGCCGGGCGTGAATTTCCAGTCGGCCGATCCGTTCGGCGCCTATGAATGGTCGACCTCGTTCAGCATCCGCGGCTTCAACCAGAACCAGCTGGGCTTCACGCTGGACGGCGTCCCGCTCGGCGACATGAGCTACGGTAACAACAACGGCCTGCACATCAGCCGCGCGGTCTCGTCGGAAAACATCGGCAGCGTCCAGGTGTCGCAGGGCGCCGGCGCGCTGGGCACCGCCTCCACCAGCAACCTGGGCGGCACCGTGCAGTTCTTCACGCTGGCGCCGACCGACGAGCGCGGCCTGACCTTCTCGCAAACCCTGGGCAGCGATTCGACCTCGCGCACCTTCGTCCGCGTCGACACCGGCCTGATCAACGGCGCCGTCAAGGCCTTCATCAGCGGCACCCGCCAGCGCACCGACAAGACCAAGGGCGAGGGCGCCCAGGACCAGGATCAGATCAACTCGCGCTTCGTGTTCCACTTCGGCGACAACAGCCTGACCGGCTTCCTGAATCACTCGGACCGCAAGGAAGTCGACTACCAGGATATGTCGAAGGAAATGATCAACCGCCTCGGCTACCAGTGGGACAACTACCAGCCCGACTGGCAGCGCGCGGTCAACGCCGCCAAGGGCCAATACAGCGGCGCCGTCAACAGCCTCGACGACGCCTACTACTCGGCCGGCGGCCTGCGCAAGGACACCCTCGGCGGCCTGACCCTGGACCTGAATTTCTCGCCGACGGTCGAACTCAAGACCACGCTCTACAACCACGAGAACGAGGGCCAGGGCCACTGGTACACGCCGTACGTGGCCACCGACGCCGCCAATCCGATCTCGCTGCGCACCACCGAGTACGAGATCAAGCGCCACGGCGTGACGACCGAGTTGACCTGGGACCTGGGCAGCCACACCATCACCGCCGGCGCCTGGGGCGAGCGCTCCGACCACACCGGCAGCCGCAACTACTACGCCGTCACCGGCCCGGCCGACACGATGGTGTACCTGCGCAATCCGTTCAAAACGGACTGGGCGCAGAACTTCATCACCACCACCGCCCAGTACCACCTGCAGGACAGCCTGAGCCTGATGGACGGCAAGCTCAAGATCAACGCCGGCTTCAAGAGCATGAGCGTCGACATCGCCGCGCGCAACATCGTCGGCACCCGCGCCGCCGGCAAGCTGTCGGCCGAGAAGAATTTCCTGCCGCAGGCCGGCGTCAACTACGCGCTCAGCGCCGACGACGAGGTGTTCGCCTCGGCGTCGAAAAACATGCGCGCGTTCCAGCCGGGCGTGGGCGGCCCGTTCTCGCAGACCCAGGCCGCGTATGACGCCGGCACCGCCAACCTGAAGCCGGAAACCTCGACCAACGTCGACCTCGGCTACCGCTTCAAGCGCGCCGCGATCCAGGGTTCGCTGGCCGTCTACAACGCCCGCTTCGACGACCGCCAGCTGAGCGTGGCCACCTGCGCCGGCATCGTCGGTTGCCCGTCGACCTTCGTCAACGTCGGCAAGGTCGACACCAAGGGCGTGGAGGCGATCGCCGTGTGGAAACTGAACCGCGAAATCAGCTGGTTCAACTCGTACACCTTCAACGATTCCAAGTACAAGTCGGACTACGTGGACAACAACGTGTTGGTGCCTGTCAGCGGCAAGACCGTGGTCAACGCGCCGCGCAACCTGTTCAGCACCGAGGCCTCGTACGAGACCGGCAACTGGTTCGCCCGCCTCGGCGGCAAGCTGACCGGCAAGCGCTACTACACCTACATGAACGACAACGGCGTGCCGTCGTTCTGGCTGGCGAACCTGTCGGCCGGCTACAAGATGAAGTCGCTGGGCCTGCTCAAGGAGCTGTCGCTGCAGGTCAACGTGACCAACCTGTTCGACAAGCAATACATCAGCACGATCGGCACCAACGGCTTCCAGGCCCGCGATCCGAACGGCACCGCGCAGACCCTGCTGACCGGCGCGCCGCGGCAGGTCTTCGTCACCCTGAACGGCAAGCTGTAACACAAGGCGCAAGGCGTCCGCCGACGGCGGGAGCGGAGGCGTTCCACTCGATAAATTTTGCGTATCGCGCAAGGTTTAAAGTATGGAACGCCTTTGTTGCTTATGGGATACAGCTACGGTGTGGCGCTGGCAACGCGGCTTCCAACGTCGCATACTGGGCGGCTTTCATCCCTCCCAGGAGACCGCCGTGAAATGGTTTTATGATCTGAAAATCGCCACCAAGTTGATCGCATCCTTCGCGGTGGTGCTGTTGCTGACCCTGGTGCTGGGGGTGGCGGCGATCTCGTCCACGGAGCGCGTCAACGAGGCCTCGAACGAGCTGGCGGACAACTGGATGCCGAGCGTGCGCGCGGTGCTCGAGCTGCGCGGCGATCTGGGCGACATGCGGCGCTGGGAGCTGTCGCACCTGGTCAGCGACGACGCCGCCGAGTACGCCATTTACGACGCCCACATCGCTAGCGCGCTGGCGGCGATGAAGGCCCATCGCGCCACCTATGACAAGCTGATCAGTAGCGCCGCGGAAAAGGCCATCGCGGTCGAGTTCGATCGCGTGTGGAGCGCCTTCATGGCCGATCACGCCAACATCATCCGCATGTCGGCCGCCGGGCAGAAAGCCGAGGCGCGCACGCTGCTGAAGGGGTCGTCGGCCACCAATTTGGGCCAGCTGAACGAACTGGTCAACAAGCTGGTCAAGATCAATATCGACGGCGGCGACGCCGCCAGCGCCGCCGCCACCGCCACCTATGAAAACGCGCGCCTGACGTCGATCTTGCTGCTGGTGATTAACATCGCCATCGGCATCGCGCTGGCGCTGTGGGTCGCGCGCGTGGTCTCGGCGCCGCTGCGGCAGGCGGTGTCGGTGGCCACCGCC
>DATMSN010001257.1:0-3588 GCA_035565375.1 Duganella sp.
GCGCTCGGCCGGATAATCGGGATCGAACGGCACGTAGGCGCCGCCCGCCTTGAGGATCGCCAGCAGGCCGACCACCATCGCCACCGAGCGTTCGAGCGCGATGCCGACCAGGCTTTCCGGTCCCACGCCAAGCTCCGTCAGGCGATGGGCCAGACGGTTGGCGCGCTGGTTCAATTCCGCGTAGCTCAGGGACTCATCGCCGCACAGCAGCGCCACGGCGTCGGGACGGGCGGCGGCCCGCGCCTCGAAGCGGCGCTGCACCGGCGCCATCGGCGGATAGCGGCGCTCGTTGCGGCCCAATGCCAGCAACTGGTCCAGTTCAACGCGGTCGAACAGCGTGAGGTCGGCCAGCATCGCTTGCGGCGCCGCCGTCATCTGCCCCAACAAACCCGACATCTGTTCGGATATCGCCTTCACCGCGTTCGCGGAAAACTGTGATCGTTCATACGAAAAGCGCAGACGCAGCCCGTCGCCCTGCACCACCGACAAAGCCATCGCGAAACTGGTCTCGTCGTGCGTGCGGGCCGATGAAAAGCGCATCCCGCCTGGCGTCGATTGCGACAGCATCTGGTCGACCGGATAATTTTCAAACACCAGGATCGTATCGAACAGCGCCTGCCCGCCATGGCCGGCGCAACGCTGCAACTCGTACAGCGGCGTGTATTCATGCTCCCGCAAGGCGAGGTTTTGTTCCTGCAGCTGGCGCAGCCATGCGCCCACGTCCAGTTCCGCGACCGGCGCCCCGATCAGCGGCAAGGTGTTGATGAACAATCCGACCCAGTTTTCGGCGCCAGCCAGTTCCGCCGGCCGGCCCGATACCGTGACGCCGAAGGCCACCGCCTGCTGGCCGGTATAGCGCTGCAACAGCAGCATCCAGGCCGCCTGCACCAGCGTATTCAACGTCACCCTTTGCTCGCGCGCGAAGCGCGCCAACAGCTGCGCTTCGTTCCCACTCATATCGAAAACGTGCTGCTCGCGGCCCGGCATGACCGATGGCGCCTGCACGGCGCGGGCCAGCAAGGTCGGTTCCGGCAGCAGCCGCAGTTGCGCATCCCACCATGCATGGCTGGCCACTTTGTCGCGGTCCGCAAGCCAGGCGATGTAGTCGCGATAACGTCCGTTAGGCGCGGCCACCGGCGCGCCGTCGTACTCCCGCAGCACTTCGCCGAGCAGCATCGAAGTGCTCCAGCCGTCGAGCAGCAAATGATGGACGCTCCAGATCAGATGATGGGCATCGGTCCCCGTGCGCACCAGCGTCAGTCGCATCAACGGCGGGCGCGCCAGATCGAAGCCCCGTGCCAGATCGGCGCCGGCCAAGGTATCCAACGCCGCCGGCAAGTCGTCGCGGCCGCGCCAATCGTGCGATTCGAACGGCAGAGACAGCTCGTGCGCCAACCATTGCAGCGGCGCGCCGGGCAGCGTCAGGAAGCCGGTGCGCAGCACATCGTGGCGCCGCAACGCGCCGCGCCAGGCCGCCTCGAACCGCGTGACCTCCAGACCTTCGACATCGACCCGCAGTTGGTTGACATACGTGGCGCCGGCATCATCGCGCAGGCTGTGGAACAACAGTCCCTGCTGCATCGGCGACAGCGGATACAGGTCGGCCAATTGCGCAGCCGGCACAGGCAGCCCGTCCAGCGCCCGCTGATCCAGCCGCGCCAGCGGCACGTCGGACGGTGTCAAGCCGGCAGCGCCGCCGCA
The DNA here is from genome assembly GCA_035565375.1 of Duganella sp. Classification (GTDB taxonomy): domain Bacteria; phylum Pseudomonadota; class Gammaproteobacteria; order Burkholderiales; family Burkholderiaceae_D; genus Rugamonas. Next base: position 1,702 of record DATMSN010001257.1, read on the forward strand.
GCAATGGGCGATCAGCGCGCGCAACTCACTTTCACAGGACCGCGCCAGCGCGGCGATCGTCGATTCCTCAAAACGCGCGCCGCTATAGCTGAAGTCAAGCCGCAACTCGCCCTGATACACCTGGCCGTTGACGGAAAGCGCGTAGTCGAGCGGCGCATCGGGAGCGGTGTTGGCGCCGCCGCGTTCCTCGGCCGGCCGCCAGATGGCGGCGGCATCGAAGCTGGCGTCGAACTGGCCAAGGTAATTGAACAGCACTTGTGCCGCCGGGAGCGCGGCGACAGCTTCGCGCACGGGCGCATCGGCAAGGTGACGCAGAGCGCCGAAGCCCAGCCCCTTGTCGGGCGCCGAGCGCAGGCTTTCCTTGACGCGTTTCAGCGCCGCGCCGATGTCACCCTCCGTGTACAGCGCCACCGGATAGAGGCTGGTGAACCATCCGACGGTACCGGACAGGTCGATATCGCCGGACAGTTCCTCGCGGCCGTGCCCTTCGAGGTCGACCAGCACACTCGATAGTCCGCCCCAGGCGTTGAGAGCCCGTCCCAGCGCCGTCAACAGCAGATCGTTGACCTGGGTACGATAGGCCGCCGGCGCCTGTTTCAGCAAAGCGTCGGTGGCGGCGCGATCCAGCTTAAAGCCGGCGCTGGCCCGCTCACGCATGGTGCTGGCGCCGTCCGGGCGGTCGCAGGGCAAAGCGGGCGACGTTGCGCACACCTGACGCCAGTAGGCCAGTTGGCCCTCCTGTTCCTTCGCATATTTTTGCAGCCGCAGCACCCAGGCCTGATAGCTGGCACCCGCCACGGGCGGCAGTTCCCGCCCCTCGTACAGCGCTTGCAGTTCCTCCAGCAGGATGCGCCACGACACGCCATCAATGGCCAGATGGTGCACCACCAGCAGCAGGCGCGAGCCGCCGTCGGGCAGTTCAATCAGCAACGCCCTGACCATGCGGCCTTGAGCGATACTCAGACTGCGCTGCGCTTCTTCACAGAGCGCCTCCACCTGTGTGGAATCGGCGGCCTGGCGCACCCAAAGGCAAGCCTGTTTTGGCGCATCGCCGTAGGCTTGGGTCCATTGTCCGTTCGGCTCCCGCGTAAAGCGCAGGCGCAAGCTGGCGTGACGCGCCAGCAGCGCCTGCAAAGCCAGTTCCAGACGCGCGACGTCAAGCCGCACGTCGGCATGCAGCAACAAGGATTGGTTCCAATGATCCCTTGCCGGCATGGCGCGCTCGAAGAAAGCCGCCTGGATCGGCAACAGGCTGAAAGCACCCGCGACCGGCTCCGGCGTGATTGTCGGCGCGGCGATGTCCGCATCGAGCGCCTGCGCCACCGAAGCCAATTGAGCGATGCTCTGGCGCTCGAACAGGTGGCGCGGACTGATTTTCCAGCCCGCGCGGCGCGCACGCGCGACGATCTGCAGGCTGATGATGGAATCGCCACCCAGCGCAAAGAAATTATCGTCCCGTCCGACCTGCTCCACGCCCAGCACTTGGCACCAGACCGCCGCCAGCGCCAGCTCGGCCGCGCCTTGCGGAGCCGTGTAGTCCCCACCCTGCTGCGTCGGCGCCGGCAGCGCCTTGCGATCGACCTTGCCGTTGGCGTTGAGCGGCAGCGCCGCCAGCGCCACGATCTGCGACGGCACCATGTAGTCCGGCAGCGCCGCCGACAAGGCCCGGCGCAACGCCGCGTCGTCCGCTTGCGGCGCCACGTAGGCGACCAGGCGCATACCGCCCACTCCTTGATGCGCCACCACCACCGCCTCCTTCACGCCCGGCTGCGCCAGCAATTGCGATTCGATCTCGCCCAGTTCGATGCGCAGGCCGCGCAGCTTGACCTGATGGTCGATCCGGCCCAGGTACTCGAGTTGGCCGTCGCCGCGCCAGCGCACCAGGTC
>DATMSN010001258.1:0-5086 GCA_035565375.1 Duganella sp.
GGCGGCGCGCCGCGCCGGCATGCGCGCGGTGGTGCTGACGACGACCCTGCCGGCCGAGGCCTTCGCCGAATACGACAACGTCATCGCCGTGGCGCGCGACTTCAGCGAGCTCGATATCGAGGCGCTGTTCGCCTCCGAGCCGTACGTGGACGGCGCCGCCGCCACCAACTAATCATCACCTCAACCTAGAAACAGACCATGACTACGGATCTTCAAGAACAAGCAGCCACCCCGCCGGACGAGAACAAGATCATCGCCGAGCGCCGCGCCAAGCTGGCCGCCATCCGCGAACAAGGCATCGCCTTCCCGAACGACTTCAAGCCCGAACACAAGGCCGCCGACCTGCACGCGCAGTACGGCGCGAAGTCGCGCGAAGAGCTGGAGGCGGCGCCGGTCACCGTGGTACTGGCCGGCCGCATGATGCTCAAGCGCGAAGCCGGCAAGAAGGCCGCCTTCGCCACGCTGCAGGATTCGTCCGGCGCCAAGGCCGACGGCCGCATCCAGATCTACGCCACGCTCGATTTGACCGGCGAGGCGGCGATGGCCGCGCTGCACCACTACGACCTGGGCGACATCCTGGGCGTGGTCGGCACGCTGTTCAAGACCAAGACCGACGAACTGACGATCAAGGTGTCGGAACTGCGCCTGATCACCAAATCGCTGCGCCCGCTGCCGGACAAGTTCCACGGCCTGGCCGACCAGGAGACCAAGTACCGCCAGCGCTACGTCGATCTGATCATGAACGAGGAAACGCGCCGCACCTTCAAGGCGCGCACCGCCGCGATCTCGTCGATGCGCCGCTTCATGGAAAAGAACGAGTTCATGGAGGTGGAGACGCCGATGCTGCACGCCATTCCGGGCGGCGCGGCGGCCAAGCCGTTCATCACCCACCACAACGCGCTCGACATGCAGATGTTCCTGCGTATCGCGCCCGAGCTGTACCTCAAGCGCCTGGTGGTCGGCGGCTTCGACCGCGTGTTCGAAATCAACCGCAACTTCCGCAACGAGGGCGTGTCGATCCGCCACAATCCGGAATTCACGATGATGGAGTTCTACGCGGCCTACACCGACTACAAGTGGATCATGAACTTCACCGAGGAGATCATCCGCCAGGCGGCCATCGACGCCCACGGCACCGCCACGCTGACCTACGGCGGCAAGGAGCTGGATCTGGCCAAGGCCTTCCACCGCCTGACCATCGTCGAGGCGATCAACAAGTACGCGCCGGGCTACACGCCGGAGCAGCTGAAGGACGCTGAGTTCATCAAGAAGGAGCTGCTGAAGTTCGGCGTCAAGCCGTTCGCCACGGCCGGCCTGGGCGCGCTGCAACTGGCGCTGTTCGAGGAAACCGCCGAAGCGCAGCTGTGGGAGCCGACCTTCATCATCGACTATCCGGCCGAAGTGTCGCCGCTGGCGCGCGCCTCCGATACGGAAGCGGGCATCACCGAGCGCTTCGAGCTGTTCATGGTCGGGCGCGAGATCGCCAACGGCTTCTCGGAGTTGAACGACGCCGAAGACCAGTCGGCGCGCTTCCTGGCCCAGGTGGCGGCCAAGGACGCCGGCGACGAGGAGGCGATGTTCTACGACGCCGACTACATCCGCGCGCTGGAATACGGCATGCCGCCGGCCGGCGGTTGCGGCATCGGCATCGACCGCCTGATGATGATCATCACCGATTCGCCGAACATCCGCGACGTGCTGCTGTTCCCGCACTTGCGCCGCGAAGAGTAATCGATATGAAAAAGCCGCTCAAACGAGCGGCTTTTTTTTCGTTGGCCCTATTGGATCACGCGGTAGCACGGCGTGTACGCCTTGCCGGCCAGTTTCATGCGGCTTTGCTCGACGAAGGACGCCAGCAGCGCGTCCATCGGTCCCATGATCTCCTTGTCGCCATGGATCTCGAAGTGGCCGAATTTTTCGATCGCGCGGATGCCTTCGTCCTTGACGTTGCCCGCCACCACGCCGGAAAACGCCCGCCGCAGATTGGCCGCCAGCAGGTGCACTTCCTGGTTCTTGTGCAGGCTCAGATTGCGCATGTTCTCGTGCGTCGGCGCGAACGGCTTCTGGAACTCGCGGTCGATCTTCAGGCCCCAGTTGTAGTAGTAGGCGTCGCTGCGGCTCTTGCGGAACTCGCGCACCTGCTTGATCCCGGCCTGCATCTCGCGCGCCACCAGTTCCGGATCGTCGATGATGATCTTGTAGCGCTGCTGCGCCTCGGGCCCCAGCGTGTCGAGGATGAACTGGTTGATCTGCACGAAGTACTCGCGCGACGTCTCCGGCCCGGTGAACACCAGCGGGAACGGAATGTCGGCGTTATCCGGATGCAGCAGGATGCCCAGGATGTAGAGGATCTCCTCGGCCGTGCCGGCGCCGCCCGGGAACACGACGATGCCGTGGCCGGTGCGCACGAACGCCTCCAGGCGCTTTTCGATGTCCGGCATGATCACCAGTTCGTTGACGATCGGGTTGGGCGATTCGGCGGCGATGATGCCCGGCTCCGTGATGCCCAGGTAGCGGCCGCCGGCCAGGCGCTGCTTGGCGTGGCCGATGGTGGCGCCCTTCATCGGGCCTTTCATCGCGCCCGGGCCGCAGCCGGTGCAGATGTCCAGGTCGCGCAGGCCCATTTGGTAGCCCACTTCCTTCGAGTAGTTATACTCGGCGCGGTTGATCGAGTGGCCGCCCCAGCACACCACCAGGTTCGGATTGAGCATCGGCTTGAGCACACCGGCGTTGCGCAGGATGTGGAACACCGCGTCGGTGATATCCTCGGTGCGGTTCATGTCGAACTTTTGCGTGTCGGTGACCTCGTTGCTGACGAAGACGATATCGCGCAGCACCGCGAACAGGTGTTCGTGGATGCCCTTGATCATTTTGCCGTCGACGAAGGCGATCGCCGGCGCGCCCTTGATATCGAGCTTGATGCCGCGCTCGCGCTGCACGATGCTGATCGAGAAGGACTCGTAACGCTCCAGCAGCTCCTTGCCATCGTCGATGGTGCTGCCGCAATTGAGCACGGCCAGTGCGCAATTGCGAAAGACGTTATATAGGCCGCCCTGGCTCGTGTCGAGCAGCTTGTTCACTTCCGCCTTCGAAAGGATCTCCAGCTGTCCTTCCGGCGAAATCAAAGTATCGATAACGTCATGTTCCATGTTGCGAAAATCCTTATTCAGATTCGATGTCACGTAGTAGGCTTGCAATGCCAATATACGACAACTCGGCGCTCTTGGGGTCGGAGATTGCGCGCGGCGCACCATCGCCATTCCTTATCACAAATGACACATTCTTGCAGCGGATGCTTCAAAAAGTGCGTCAGGTTCCATTTGTAGATTAAAATGGCGCCCAATTTGGCTCCCCACGAAGGAGTCGGAGACACTTTTCATCGATCATAAATTAGGAGAAGCCGCATGAGCGGTGCTACCACCACCAACACGGAAGTCGCTATTCCCGAGTTCAAACAGATCATGGGCCACCCGGCCCCGCTCTGGATGTTGTTCATGACCGAATTCTGGGAGCGTTTCGCTTTCTACGGCATCCGTTGGGCGCTCGTGCTCTACGTCGTCGCGCAATTCTATAACGGCGATTCCTCCGGCGAATCGGCCGCCAATCTGGTCTACGGCTCCTACCTCGCGCTGGTGTACGCCGCCGCGCTGTTCGGCGGCTACGTCGCCGACCGCGTGCTGGGATACCAGCGCTCGATCCTGGTCGGCGCGGCCTTCATGGCCGCAGGCCTGTTCATGATCGCCTTCCCCGACCAGACGGTGTTCAAGCTAGGCCTAGCCACCATCATCGTCGGCAACGGCATGTTCAAGCCGAACATCTCGACCATGGTCGGCAAGCTGTACTCCACCGGCGACACCCGGCGCGATTCGGGCTTCACCATTTTCTACATGGGGATCAACTCCGGCGCGATGGTCGCCCCGGTGCTCACCGAGTGGCTGGCCACGGCGGTCTTCGGCACCAACGGCATGCCCGCTTACAAAGTGGTGTTCATGTCGGCCGGCGTCGGCATGTTGATTAGCCTGGTGTGGTTCTTCATCGGCCGCCGCAACCTGCAGGGCATCGGCGCGACCGACGCGCAGACCGGCGATCCGAAACGCCTGCTGTATGTGATAGTCGGCTCGCTGTGCGTGATCCCGGTGGTCTATATGCTGCTCGCCGCCGGCGCCAAGAGCCTGCAGGCGGTGCTGACGGTGCTGTTCATCCTGCTGGCGGTGATGCTGATGGTCGAGGGAATCAAGAACGGCAAGGTCGCGCGCGACCGCGTCATCGCCATGCTGCTGATCTTCTTCTTCAATATCATGTTCTGGATGTTCTTCGAACAGGCGGGCAGTTCGTTCACTTTCCTGGCCGAGAAAATCGTCGACCGCGAAATGTTCAACTGGACCTTCCCGGTGGCGTGGTTCCAGACCGTGAACTCGCTGGCGATCATCACCTTCGCGCCGCTGATCGCGTTCATCTGGGTCGCGATGCGCAACAAGAACCCGTCGATCCCGCGCAAGTTCGGTCTGGGCCTGTTGTTCAACGGCGCCGCCTTCGGCCTGCTGATGTACGCGCTGTCGATGCTGGTCGATATCGACAACAAGATCCCGTTCTGGACCCTGTTCATGGTCTACGTGCTGCAATCGATCGGTGAGCTGTGCCTGTCGCCGATCGGCCTGTCGATGGTGACCAAGCTGGCGCCTACCCGCCTGGTCGGCCTGGGCATGGGCGGCTGGTTCCTGTCGACCGGCATCGGCAACAACCTGTCGGGCATCTTCGCGTCGGCGGTGTCCGGCGAAAGCGGCATGTCGGTGACGTCGGCGCTGTCGGGCTACACCTTCGGCTTCTACTCGCTGATGGCCGGCGGCGTGCTGCTGTTCCTGATCGCGCCATTGATTCAAAAGCTGATGCACGGCGTGAAGTAAGCCGCCGGCTCGAATCACCCGCTCCCGCAAGGGGGCGATGCCGCCCGGGTCAAACCGGGCGGTTTTTTTTCGCCCGGCGCCGCTGCCCGTTACCGGGCCACTCAAACGCGACGCCTTCCACCCGACAGCGGAACTTAATTGGCTTACGCGGGGGTGCCGGTATCCGGCCGCGGACCCATTGC
>DATMSN010001259.1:0-5866 GCA_035565375.1 Duganella sp.
GGTGGCGACGGTGATCCCCGGCATGCGCTCGGTGGCCCACGTGGACGCCAATCTGGCGTGTTCCGGCGCCGTGCCGCTGGCCCCGGGCCTGCTCGAGCTGCTGCGCCGGCATCGCTGGGATCGCGAGCCGACGTGGTGGTCGCAATAGCGCAGCGCCGTATTTTCGTTTCACTTCCCGCGGCGCGCCGCGCCGTCAACCGCAACCCTCAAGGACATCATCTTGAAATTCTCAGAACTCAAAGGTAAAAAAATCGGTATCTGCGCTTCGGGCGGACTGGTTAGCTTGTTCATCACGCAGCGCCTGAAGGAAGAGGGCGTGGCCTACGACCAGTTCACGGTCGATATCGGCCAGCCGGGCGAGGAGGCGCACGACTACTGCGCCGACAACATCGACCTGATGCAGGATACCAAGGTGATCGACCTGAAAGAGGAGATCGCGCGGGTGTTTTTGCAGGCGGTGCGGGCGCAGGCGCAATATGACGGCGGCTACTGGAACACCACCGGCATCGCGCGCGCGGTGACGGTCAAGGGGCTGGTGGCGGCGCTGCGCGAGCAGCAGTGCAATGTGCTGGCGCACGGCGCGGTCCATGGCGGCAACGACGAATTCCGCTTCACGTACTACCTGAAGATGTTCGCGCCCGAAATCCTGCCGTTCTCGCCGTGGGAAGACCCGACCACGGCGGAGCGCTTCCGCAGCCGCGTGGCGATGAGCGATTTCGTCGCCGACGCCGATCAGACCCTGATGCTCGGCAAGGCGCATCACTCGGTCGACGCCAATCTGGGTGGCGTCTCGCACGAAAACCGCGAGGTCGAGCTGCTGTCCAACCCGACCGACTCGGTGACGCCGATCATGGGCGTGCGCGTGGCCGATTCGCCGGACCAGCCGGAGCGCTGCTCGATCACCTTCAAGAATGGCCTGCCGGTGGCCATCAACGGCGTCGAGGTAAGCGCGCACGGCGCCATCGCGCTGGCCAACCAGATCGCCGGCCGCAACGGCGTGCTGCTCAAGAACGTGCTGGAGAACCGCATGAACGGCACCAAGGGCCGCGGCCTGTACGAGTCGCCCGGGCTGGACCTGCTGGGCACCGCCGCGCGCCATCTGTTCCAGGCCACCGTCGACAAGGACGGCTGGGAGCTGATGCGCTTCCTGTCGCCGTTCATCGCGCGCCAGACCTACGCCGGGCGCCTGTACGATCCCGCCACCCAGACCGCCATCAATAGCGCCGAGGAGCTGACCGCGAACGCCAGCGGCGTGGTCGACATGATCTGCTTCAAGGGCAGCTACACGGTCGACCGCGTGCACGACTATGCCAAGTCGCGCTTTACCGCGCAGCAGTTCCGCTTCGCCCACGGCGGCCAGAAGTGGATCACCGAAGCGGTGGCCTGAGCACGGGGGAATCGACCATGACATCCACCGCACACCGTCTGTTTGTGATGTGGGCGCCACCGCGCTCGCTATCGACCGCCTTTGTCCGCGTGATGGCCGCGCGCGGCGACTTCACCATCCTGCACGAGCCATTGTGCGATCTGGCGGCGTGCGGCCACTTCGTGCATCGGCGCGCCGGCGCCGAGCCGCGCTGGCTGGACTCGGCGGCGGCCTTGTTCGAGCACGTCGAACGCCTGCGGCGCGACGGCCCGGTCTTCATCAAGGACACCTGCGAGTACGATTACCGCGACGTGCTCGATGGCGCCGGCTACCTGCGCGAGGCCACCCACATCTTCATGCTGCGCGAGCCGGCCAGCGTGATCAACTCGCACTACCACATCAATCCGGCGATGCGTTGCGAGGACGTGGGCTACGAGCACCTGGCGCGCGTCTACGATCTGGTGCGGCTGCAGGCGGCCGCGCGGCCGCTGTTCATCGACGCCGAACGGCTGGTGGCCGATCCCGCCGGCACGGTGGAGCGCTTTTGCCAAAGCGCCGGCCTGACCCACCTGCCCGAGTCGCTGCGGTGGGAGGGCGGCCACCTGGACATATGGGAGCGCACCAAGCGCTGGCACCTGGACGCGGCCAACAGCAACTGCATCGCGCCGATCGAGCGCCAGTACGCGGTCAGGGTCGACAACCACGAGCAGCTGCGCGGCTTCTACCAGGCCAACCGGCCGTTCTACGACTACCTGCGCCAACAAGCCGGGAGCGTGCGGGCATGAGCGGCGCTTCGTCCTCGCTCACCTGGCAGGATTTTCCGGTGGTGCGCGGCATGCGCGCCGCGCGGTTGCGCCAGAAACCCTGCGTGCTGTGGTTCACCGGCTTGAGCGGCTCCGGCAAAAGCACTCTGGCCGGGCTGGTTGAAGGGACGCTGTTCAGCCAGGGCTACCTGACCTATGTCCTCGACGGCGACAACGTGCGCCATGGCCTGTGCCGCGATCTCGATTTCAGCCATCAGGCCAGGGTCGAGAACATCCGCCGCGTCGGCGAAGTGAGCAAGCTGTTCGTCGACGCCGGGATGATCGTGCTGACCGCGTTCATCTCGCCGTTTCGCAAGGACCGGGCGTTGGTGCACGAAATGATCGGCGATGCGCAGTTCATCGAAATCTATCTCGACGCCACGCTCGACGTCTGCGAGCGGCGCGACCCCAAGGGCTTGTACCGCAAGGCCAGGGATGGCCGGTTGCGGCACTTCACCGGCATCGATTCACCCTATGAAGCGCCGCAGCGCGCCGACATCGTGCTCGACACCTCGACCGCGTCGCCGGCCCGGTGCGCGCAAACCATTATCGACTATTTGCAAAAAGGCGGCTGGTTGCTGCCGCAGGCACCGATGCCACAACCCGCGGTCAGTGCCGCGGTAAATTCTTAAGGAACCAGATGGACCATTTTCATTACGTGAACGGCGAGCTGCACATCGAAGGCGTGGCGGCAAGCGCGATCGCCAAGGCGCACGGTAGCCCGGTGTATGTCTACAGCGCGCAAACTTTCAAGGATCATTGCGCGGTGGTGCGCGAGGCCTTTTCCGGCCTGGAGCCGCTGATCTGCTTCTCGGTCAAAAGCTGCAGCAACCTCGCTGTCCTCAAGCTGCTGGTCGAGCAGGGCTGCGGTCTCGATGTCGTCAGCGGGGGCGAGTTGTACCGCGCCTTGCAGGCCGGCGCCGCGCCGGAAAAAATCGTCTTCGCCGGCGTCGGCAAGTCGCGCGAAGAGCTGACCTATGCCATCGATGCCGGCGTATTCCTGTTCAACGCGGAGTCCGAGGGCGAACTGGCGCGCATCGACGAGGTGGCGCGGGCGGCGGGCAAACGGGTCAAGGCGGCGGTGCGCGTCAATCCGGATGTCGCCGATGCCGACACCCATGAAAAAACCTCCACCGGCGGACGCCAGACCAAGTTCGGCGTGCCGCTGCTGCGCGCCGAGGCGCTGTTCGAGCGTAACCTGTACCGCCATGTCGACGTGGTCGGCATTCACGTCCATCTGGGCTCGCCGATCGCCGCCACCGCCACCTATCTGGCGGCGATCGACAAGGTCGAGCAACTGGCCGACCGCATCGAGGCCAGTGGCGGCAAGATCGAATTCATCAACATCGGCGGCGGCTTCCCGGCGCACTATCGCGCCAACGACACGCGGGAGTCCTGCTCGCTGGGGCAGATGGGCGCGGCGATCTGCGACCGTCTGCAGGGGCTCAAGCGGCGCGGCAAGCACTTCATCATCGAACCGGGACGCTCGATCAGCGCCAACGCCGGCATCCTGCTGACGTCCGTGGAATACGTCAAGCAGGGGTGGGAGCGCAAGATCGCGATCGTCGACGCCGGCATGAACGTGCTGTTGCGCCCGACCTTGTACGGCGCCAGCCACGCGATCTGGCCGGCCATCTTCGGCGCCTTCGACGGCCATTGGAGCGCGCTGCCAGGCTTGGGCGGGACGGACGGCGGCGAGGGCTTCGACGCCATCGACATCGTCGGTCCGATCTGCGAAACCGGCGACTACTTCGCGCTGGGCCGCGCCATGCCGGCGCTCGACGGCGGCGACCTGCTGGCGATTTTTTCCTGCGGCGCCTACGGCATGAGCATGGCCAGCCAGTACAACTCGCGCGGCAGGCCGGCCGAGGTCATCGTCGAGAAGAACCGGCAGCGATTGATACGCCACCGCGAATCGTATGCGGACCTGGTCGCGCACGAGTTGTGCGGTCTTTAGTTTCACCGATTATTTCAACTGTCAGTCCGAGCGAACGGAGTTCCCCATGTCCCAACCCTTTGCAGTGATCGTCGATGCCTATTCGACCGGCGCCGAGCTGGCGCCGAAATTTGGCGCGCGCGGCATCCCGAGCATCCACATCCAGAGCGCGGCGTCCATCCCGCCAAGCTATGCGCCCAGCTTCCAGCCGGACAGCTTCGTCGCCAGTATCGTCTATCGCAACCTGGACGACTGCGTCAGCCAACTGGCCGCGGCGCTGGGCGGCGGCCACGCCGGCTGGGTCATGGCGGGCGCGGAGACCGGTGTCGAGCTGGCCGATCTGCTGGCCGCGGAGTTGGGATTGGCCGGCAATCCGGTCGCCAGCTCGCGCCGCCGCCGCGACAAATACGAGATGGCTGGCGCCTTGCGCGACGCCGGGCTGGAAGCGGCCGACAGTCTGCGCACCGATGATGTCGACGTGCTGCTGCAATGGGCCGGGGACGGGCGGCGCGGCTGGCCGGTCGTCGTCAAACCGCTCGCCAGCGCCGGCAGCGACCATGTGTTTTTCTGCGTGAACGCCGGTCAGTTGCGCGCCGCCTTCGACAGCATGATCGGGCAACGCAACCGCATGGGCGCCATCAACCGGGAGGTGCTGGCGCAGACCTTCCTGGCCGGCACGCAGTATGTGGTCAACAGCGTGTCGATCGACGGACGGCATTATTTCTCCGACATCTGGATCGACCGCCGCAAGGCGCTGTCGGGCGCCTCCAATCTCTATGACTGCGAAGAGCTGCTGCCGGCGGTGGGGCCGCTGCAGGATAGCCTGACCGCGTACATGCGCCGGGTGCTGGACGCGCTGGAGGTGCGCAACGGCCCGGCGCATTCCGAGGTGATGATGACCGAGCGCGGTCCGGTGCTGGTCGAAACCGGCGCCCGCCTGCAGGGCAGCATGCTGGAACAACCGGTGATCGACGCCCTGGGCGCGAGCCAGGTGACCTTGGCCATCGAGCGCTGCTGCGATCCGGAGGCGTTCACGCGGCGCCTGGCCAAGCCCTATGTGCTGAGCCGGCACGTCATGTGCGTGGCCCTGATCTCCGACCAGAGCGGCACGGTCGAGGATATCTCCGGTTTGCGGGCGATCCGCGAACTGCCGTCGTATGCCTGCCATTTCCATACGCCGGAGGTGGGTGACCGCATCATGCGCACCACCGATCTGTTCTCGATTCCGGGCGTGGTCTATCTGACGCACGCGGACCAGAATGTGCTGGGCCGCGACTATGAAACCATCCGTGGACTGGAGCGCGACCGGCGCCTGTTCTCGGTGCGCCAGGCCGAGGCGGCGTGATGGGCGCCTCTGTCATCCAGCCGGCGGCCGATACGCCCTTGGCGGCCGAACCGGCACCGGCGCAGTCCTCCGCGCCGATCTATCGACCGCTGGCCGCGCTGTGCTTCGTCGCCGCGTACGCGGTGCTGGCGGCGGCCAACGGCGTCACCGCCGCCATGCTGCTCCAGGAGATCGATATCGCGGCCTTCACCTTTGTCAGCTTCCTGTGCGCCGCCCTGATGTTCTACGGGGTGCGCCGCTATCGGGAGCGCAACGGGCCGTCGCAGGTGCTGGCGCTGGGCCTGGGCAGGCGCGAGATCGGGGCGCTCAACGTCACCACGGGACTGAGCTGGATACTGATGTACGTCGCCTACGCGAACATGGAGCCGGCCGTCGCCGCCACCTTAATGTGTTCGGTGGGGCCGTTCGTGGCGATC
>DATMSN010001260.1:0-2302 GCA_035565375.1 Duganella sp.
GCGCTTGAGCACCTCGAGGCCGTCCATGCGCGGCAAGGTCAGGTCCAGTATCAGCAGCGCGTAGTCCTGCGTGTGCAGCAGGGCGTCGGCGTCGGCGCCGTTGTCCGCGCATTCGACCGTCAGGTGGGCGTCGCGCAGCGCCTTGGCCAGCCAGTGCGACAGCTCGGTGTGGTCTTCAACTAACAGTATGCGCATAAATTCTTGCCATGACGTAAAAATGGGTTCAGTGTAAGGCCAGAATCATCGTCGCCCGCGACAGAAAAGGGAAGGGCCGGCCGGCTTTGTGGCGCGACGACGACAGCCAAGGCCCTCCCGGCAGCAGTGAAAGGTAATTGAAAGGAAGCGACTTCTATAGTGGCACCCTGATAGCGAATATCAGACATCACAAATAACTATATTATCTGGAGATACAATGAAAAAGTCCCCAATTAGCCTTGCCATCTTGGCACTGGCAGCCGCCGCCGGCGGCGCCGCGCAAGCCCAATCGAATGTGCAGGTCTATGGTCTGATGGACGTCGGCGTCGAAAACGCCAACAACACGAGCGCCGGCGGCGGCGGCATGACCCGCGTCATTTCCGGCGGCATGAACACCTCGCGCTGGGGCGTCAGGGGCACGGAGGACCTGGGTGGCGGACTGAAAGCCGTGTTCAACCTGGAAGGCGGGATCTTGGTGGACACCGGCGCCCAGGACGGCGCGCTGTTCAAGCGCCAGGCGTATGTGGGCCTGGAAGGCGCCTTCGGCCGCGTGGTCGTCGGCCGTTCGTTCACCAGCGTGTACGACACGGTGATCAGCTACGATCCGATGGGCTTCGCGCCTTACTATTCGTGGGCGACCTCCGGTCCGGCCACCGGCCCTAGCAAATACGGCTTCACCACCGCCTACGACAATCTGATCAAGTACGCCGGCACGTTCGGCGACTTCCGCTTCGGCGCCAACTACGCCGCCGGCGAGCAGACCACCGGCGTGGCCGACAGCGCCAAGATGGGCGCCACCGTCGCCTACAAGTTCGGCGCCGCCAACGTGATGGCGACCTATGAGCGCAACAACGGCAACACCGTCGCCGCCACCGGCAACCGCGATGAAAACACCGTCTGGCACGTCGGCGCCAACTACGAGACCGGCCCGCTCAAATTCTGGGCCGTCCTGCGCGACTACAACCTGACGGCCGGCCGCGCGGCGACCGCCGACGTCGAGGCGACCACCACCTGGGGCGGCGTGGCCTACAAACCCAACGCGGTCACCACCCTGACCGGCGCGGTCTACCACGTCAACGTCAAGAACGTGGCCGCCGGCCGCGACGCCGATCCGACCATGTACGTGCTGCGCTACCGCTACGCGCTCTCCAAGCGCACCGACGTCCACGTGTCGGGTGCCTACGCCAAGGCCAAAAACGGCCAGCTCACCGGCCTGTCGCGCGACGACGCCGGCTTCGCCAACAGCCAGCGCGGCATCACCGTCGGCATGCAGCACCGCTTCTAAGCCGCTTCGCGACCGAAGACCGGGCCGTGTCGATTTTTTTATGCTAGTCGACGCGGCCTGAAAGCGCTTTGAAAGCTTCACCGCTCTAAGATAACCAAGATGACTAAAGTTTTGCAGGCTTTGATCGCCGCGCTGTGTTTACTGTGCGCGGTGGCGCGGGCGGCAAGCCTGGAGTGCGTCGTTCCATCCAAGCCGGGTGGCGCGATGGACCTCACGTGCAAGCTCGCGCAAAAGGGGCTGCAGGGCTTGCGCGACGCGCCCAAGCCGCCGCCGTCGGATATGCGGATCACCTATCTGCCGGGCGGTATCGGCGCGGTGGCCTGGCATTCGCTGGTGTCGCAGCGGCGCCGCGCGGAGCCGAACACGCTGGTGGCTTTTTCGGGCGGCTCGCTGCTCAATCTGGCGCAGGGCAAGTTCGGCAAGGCCAAGGCGAGCGACGTGCGCTGGGTCGTGGCGCTCGGAACGGACTACGGCATGATCGCGGTGCGCGCCGATTCGCCCTACAAGACGCTGGGCGATCTGCTGGCGGCGCTCAAGCGCAATCCGGAGAAGGTGCTGATCGGCGTCTCCGGCACCATCGGCAGCCAGGATTGGCTGAAGATGGCGATGGTGTTCAAGACCGCCGGACTGGATCCGAAGGCGTTGCGTTTCGTGGCGCTGGAGGGCGGTGGCGAGGCCTTCACGGCGATGCATGCGAATTTCGTGCAGGTCGTGTCGGGCGACGCCAGCGAGGCGACGCTGTACGCGGCCGGTGGCAATACCCGCGTGTTGGCGGTGCTGTCGGAGCGGCGCCTGCCCGGCGTGCTGGCCGGCGTGCCGACC
>DATMSN010001261.1:0-9232 GCA_035565375.1 Duganella sp.
AGGGCGGCCGTCAAAGGCCGTTTGCCGGCTGGCGGGCGAACCCCCAGGCCCGCCAGCAAGCGTTCGGTTTCCATCGCAGGGTCCAGCGTCAAGAGCACGCGGCCCGTGACCGGATTGGCCCGCGCGCCGCGCACGCCGCGACATGTTTCAAGGTGCGTTTCGATCGCCGCCGCCACCGACTGGCTGCGGTAGAGCCGGGGCACATCGATGCGGACGTGGCCGCGCACATTGCTGATGACCTTTGCGTCCGCGAAGTACTCCATGTGCCCCTCTCCCTTTTCCCTGGCCCCGATTGTCAGAGTGTGGATGGGGGATAAAAGTTCATCCTGCCGCCGCTGGTCTGGCGGACGGTTGCCAAGTTACGTGCGGCACGACTTTAACTGTCCAGCTAGCGTCCATGCCTAAGACTTGATGGTTGTAAGTACTCCTGAGGCTCAATGAGGGGCGACCTCTTGCCCGAGCATGCCGTCGGGCCTTGGACTTTCGCTTGTCATGCCCGCGTAATTTTCCCGGAGTAAACTCCAGTTGCGATATGGAACCGCTTCGCCTGCCTCCCGTGAGGCAGTTTTTATTGGCTTGCAGGTTTGTTGACCGCGTCTGCGTGCGGTACAGCGGACGGCACGAGCATACCCACGCGGGATCCCGTCAGGGTGTGCCACGAAGGTAGACGCAATGGCGGTTTGGCAGAATGATTTGTATCTGATATCGGGTGTGGAAAACCTGCCCGATATAACCCTTGATGGCTGGTTGCCACCGGTATTGGACCCGAATCGGGTATTGCGAGCGCAGCAGATGCTGTCCGGGTACTTTGGGCCATCGTGGCCGGTCGCCGATGACTGGTTGGTTTTCGGTCCGGAAAACGGCAATCGCCTTGACCTCATTTTCCCGCATGCCTCAGCGGCGACCATCGTGGCGCGATTCGATAGGAGAAACGATAGCGTTCAGTTTCACGGGCTGGTCTGCCGAATGGCCAATGAGCTGGCCTGCCTTTTGTTTTCGCCCGACCTCAATGCCATCATCCAGCCCGACCACAAGGTGCTGCGCATGGCGTTGGCCGATATCCATTGGCGAAACACCTGGGCGCTACCTGAAAGCGAACGGATGACACATCGCAGTCCGCCGTGACTATCGGTCCAGGTAAGGCGCCAGGATGTTCTCAAGCCACTCGACGAAGATGCGTACCCGGCGTGACAGATTATGCCGATGTGCTACCACGATAGACACTGGCAAGGATTTGGGACGCAAGTCAGGCAGGACTTCTACCAGCTCACCGCTGCGAAGGAAAGGCTTCAGGCTCGAAAGGCCGGCCTGAATGAGTCCAAGCCCCGCCAAACCGGCGCCATGATATGTCTGCACGTTGTTGACGCTGAGCGATCCGGGAAGTGCAAGCACAGCATAGGTCTGACCTGTCGGATATTCCCAACCAAGCGTCCGGCTGCCCAGTGTTGGGGGGTAGTGCACCAGGCGATGTCCCTGCACCAACAGGTCTTCCAGCGTGTGCGGAACGCCGTACCGCGCTAGGTAGGCCGGACTAGCAGCATTCACCATCCGCAAGGTGCCAAGCGTCCGCGCAACGAGGGTCTCGTCAACAATGCCACCGACGCGAAGGACGCAATCCATTCCTTCCTGAATCAAATCAACGCGCCGATCAGTGCTGGATAACTCCAGCTCGATTCCGGGGTATCGCTCCATAAACGTGGGTAACGCCGGCATGACCGTGGAGCGAGCGAACGGTTAAACCCATCAATATCGGCCGGCATTACATCAGAAATATCAGCTGATGGAGAATGCCGGCATCTGAAACGCATCACCCATGTCAGTGCGCAAATCGCTAAGCTCAGGGGATCGCGCGAAGGACACCGCCGTCGACGCGCAGTGCGGCGCCGCTCGTACCGGAAGCCTGCTCCGAGCAAACGTAAATCACCATATTCGCGACTTCCTCGGTCGTCGTGAACCGGTTGATCAGCGTCGTCGGGCGCATCGTCTTAAGGAAGTTTTGCTCCGCCTCCTCCTGCGTGATGCCCTGCTCCCCAGCGGTCGCCTTCATCCAGTTACCCAGAATCTCGGATCGGGTCGGTCCGGGCAACACCGCATTGACGGTGACGCCAGTCCCGCCGACCAGTTCCGCCAGCCCTCTCGATACGGCGAGCTGTGCCGTCTTTGTCATGCCGTAGTCGATCATCTCCTTCGGAATCGCTACCGCGGACTCGCTGCTGATGAAGACGACCCGTCCCCAGCCGCGCTCAACCATCCCGGGAACATAGTGCCGTGCGGCGCGCACGCCGCTCATGACATTGAGTTGGAACAGGTCGAGCCACTCGCTGTCCTTCTGTTCGAAGAAGCCATTGAGGTGGGCCGTGCCGAGGTTGTTGACGAGAATGTCGGCGTCCTTCACATGCGCCACCAGGGCTGCTGATCCCTCGGCCGTTGAGAGGTCAGCGACCACGCCCGTCAATTCCGCCTCGGGCAGCAGCGCACGCAGCTCTTGCAACGCCGCTGCGACCCGCTGTTCTCCCCGCCCGTTGATGACAACCGCTGCGCCCGCACGAGCGAGTCCTTCGGCGATCGCACGGCCGATGCCTGCCGTCGATCCGGTAACGATGGCCTTGCGGCCTTTAAATTCGATATTCATGCTGTTTTTCTCCAGTAATATTTGAGTTGCGTGACTGTCCAGCGTCAACTTGCCTGTTTTGATGCCGCCGCCTCCGCTGCGCGGGCAAGACGCTCGACCCATTCCTGGTGATAGCGGTAGAGTCCACCGGGATGCTTGTGCCCTAGCATGTCGAGGAACCAGGAACCTTGTTGTGTCTCCTCCGTCAGCAGATGACAACCATCGTCCGTAGCAGTGATAACCCAGCCGTGATAGGCGCTCGACCCGGTCTCGTCGCCGTCGACCGTGGTAGCCCACGCGAGCCTTTGGTTTGGAACGTACTCGGTGACGACAAGACTCATCGGGAAGCCAACCGTCACTCTGCTGTACTTCGTGCCCAGCGCCAGTTCCTTCTCGCCGGTCAGGATCTTGACTTGATCCTCGGGCGGGAAGTAGCTCGACCAATTCTCCGCGTCTACAAGCAGCTTCCACACCACTGCAGGCGGCGCCTTCACGTCAATGTCATTGAGCGCGTAGATTGCCGAGGTTTTCGGATCAAACCGCTCGGGCCAGATAACATGGTTGTACATCGCTCACTTCTCTTTCTTGAACAGGTCTTGAAAAATCAGCGGCGCCCAGCTCTGGTCTCGTGCCTGCACCAGCTGACCGCCTTCCGCGATCTTGCCGAGACTGATTGGCGCGTAGCCGAGCTTCTCGACCAGTGCGGCGACCGTCGCGGCCGCGCCTTCGTTGTCGCTCGATAAAAAGATCACCCGGCGGCCTCCGGCGGCGGCGGGGTCCTGTGCGAGCACGCCCGCGGGCAGGTGGTTGAATGCCTTCACGAGGTGCGCGCCAGGCAGCGATTTCGCCACGATGGCCGAGGAAGGCAGGTTGTCGAGGTCGGACAGCGGCACGCCGTACGCGTTGGTGGCATCGATGACGACTTTGCCCTGCCACGTCGTGACAGCGTTGGCAACGTCACGGTGCGCCCAGAATGGAACCGCCAGGATGATCACGTCGGCCTTGAGTGCCTCATGCAGCGCCAGAGGTACGACGTTGCCGCCGAGCTCTTTGGCCACCGACGCGATGGAGTCTGGGCCGCGAGTGTTCGCGACACCGACCGAGATGCCGCTACGGGCGAATTGCCGGGCTAGCGCTTGGCCGACGTTGCCCGCTCCGATAATGGAATAAGTCATGTTGGACCCTTTAATGAAGGTTGATCAATCGCGAGGCCATCGTGGATTCGTTCGCTTCAGATTGCCCCGTGCTATCTCGATGATGGCGGTCAACACATATTTTGAAAAGATAGTATATTGAGATAGGATCCATCTATATTTGCGATGGCAGGAGGTGTGAATGATTGATGGCGTCTCGCTTGACCAACTCAGAACCTTCATCGCCGCCGTCGATGAAGGCAGCTTTTCAGCCGCCGCTCGAAAGCTAAACCGCGTTCAGTCGGCGGTGAGCGGCTGGGTTGGGGGACTGGAAGACCAAATAGGGGTCAAGCTGTTTGACCGCTCGGGTCGGTTCCCGAAGCTCACGCCGGCGGGCGTGCTGTTGCTCGCAGACGCTCGCAACGTTGTGTCAGGGGTCGACACGCTGAAGGCTCGTGCCAAACTCATGAATTCAGGCGTAGAGGCTGAACTTTCCGTGGTAGTCGACGTTTTCTTTCCAACCAACGTTGTTAGCGCCGTCGCGAAAGCGTTCGCGCGCCAGTTTCCACTGACGCCGCTGCGCCTTTTTGTGGAGGGCTTGGGCGCTGCCTATCTCCCCGTTTTGGACGGCAGATGCAGCCTGGGCATACTGACTCCGCTGCCCCAGACATTTCCGTCATTGGTGAGCGAGCGACTGGGCGAATTGCCGTTGGTCGCGGTCGCTTCATCCTGTCACCCACTCGCGAACTTTAGCGGTCGGATACCACGGCGTGAGTTAGCGAAACATGTACAACTGGTGATCACCGACAGGTCCGACCTCACGGCTGGCCGGGACTTCGCCGTCGCATCGCCATCGACTTGGCGTCTGGCGGACTTGTCAACCAAATATGCCTTCCTTAAAGACTGCGTAGGATGGGGAGGGATGCCTTTGCACATGGTCGAGAAAGACATAGCTGCGGGCACGTTGGTCGTTCTGGATGTGGATGAGATGCCGCGCACAGGTTTCATGCTGACGATCTCTGCATTTCACCAACCTTCGCACCCCCCTGGACCCGCGGGCAAATGGTTCGTTGACCATCTGAAGACCTTGTGGGAGCAAGACGATGTCGTTCAGGTGCCATAGCCAGGCAAGTCCCGCTACGGTGAAAACTTAAGGTGGATAGCATGCGGGTCGCGCAGCACGTAGTGTGCGAGGTTGCTGTTGGTCTGCATCACTTCACCCGTGCGCGCGTCGTCAGTCGATAGAAGTGCCGCGCTACCGCAGCGCTCGGTCGCGGCGAGTTGTTGTTCCATATCTCAGCGCTTTACGGTACATGCATAGCGGTGCACTCAGCGGGTGCGCGCAATATGGATGGGAACGACTTGTCGGTCTGGCATTGGCGCTCGCTGGCTCGTCGGCCAATAAGCATTTGTCCTAAGATGTAGTGGTCGCGACTTGATCTGACAGCTACCCGGTTTGAAGCCTGCGACTGTCAGGTCAAATTCAGCTGTTCAGTGTGGTGATTTTATCGCGCCACGCCTCCGAACGGCGGATTCATGGCGAAGCCGTCGTACTTGTTGCTGATGTGGTGCGATTCAAAATTGTCGTTGATGACCGAGGCGGGGGTGACCACCAGCGACAAGCGGCTGGCCGGCTTCATCGACGGCTCGATGACCTTGTAGTTGGCATCCTCCGGGAACCAGCGCGCGATAATGCACTGGCCTTCCTCGCACGCAGCATCTGTGACTTCCCGCAGTTATCCAGTAGATCTCCCTCAACCCATAGTGTCCATTTCGAAACCAATATGAGTCCACGGTCGCCGCCATGACGGCGCGCGCCCTTTTTTCTAACAAATCCGGGAGATGAAATGGCAATCGACGTATACCTGCAAATCGAGGGAATCAAGGGCGAATCGGCGGACGCGGCACATGTTGGCTGGATCGAGATCGACTCGGTACACATGGGGGTAACCCAGCCCAATAGCAGCACCACCTCCACCGCCGGTGGTCACACGACAGGACACTCTGAGCACCGCACGCTGTCCCTCTCGAAGCTCGCGGACACGTCCTCGCCAGTCCTAATGCAGCACTGCTCAATGGGCAAGACGATCCCGAGGGCCAAACTGGAATTCATGCGGGCCGACGGTGACGGCAAGCCGGTCAAGTACTACCAGGTCGAGCTGGAAAACGTGTTGCTGTCTAGTATGGACCAGATCATGCGCGGCGGCGGCTTACTTCAAGATCAAATTGGCCTACGCTTTTCCAAAGTGAAGTGGGCGTACACGCAGCAGAAGATTGGCGGAGGCTGCGGCGGTAGTACAACTGGCGGCTGGGATTTGGCCGCCAAGAAATGCGTGTGAGGAGCGAAACTATGGCTACTTCCGGAATTCCAATTCAGCCCAAGGACAGCCGTGGCTACTTCATGTTGCCGCAGGCGCCAGAGGATGCCGGCTATTACGTGTACGGCAACAAGGGCGGAGTGGCAGGAACCGGCCACCTTGCTCAATACGCACACTATGACCTGCTCTCCGTGATTTTTTATATCGAACGCGAGTGGCAGACAATCTGCGATCGAAAGTTCGGCATTGGAAATATCAGCATTGATGGTGGACTCCCGTACGACAAACACGCTACCCACCAGCTAGGAATTGAGATGGACTGCCGCCCGGTCCGCAAAGACAAGCTCACTGGGCCGACCGCACGTGTCTCGTATGGTGATCCTGTGTACGACCAAGCAGCGACCATTCAGCTGCTGTGCCTCTTTGCGCAACATCCAGAGGTTGAACTCATCTATTTCAACGACCCGGAAGTACAAAAGGTAGCCGGCCCCATCGTGACCAGCTGCGCCGGCCATAATGACCATTTTCATGTCCAGCTATGGAAGCGCAAATGAACCCCCGTCAAGTATTCGCCATTGGAGTGCTCCTATTATTTTCACTTTCTCAAGCCGCCGACAAGACTAAGCCTGAGACGGCCGAGCCCCGCCCGTTGATCGGCAACTATCAGGTATATGGCGGTAGTCTGTCTGATATGCTGCCGCCGACGCCAGCGGACCGGAACCTGGCGTTTGAGTTCCAGGGCCAGACCGCGAAGGATTTGTTCGAATACATCGGACCGGATGTGAAGAAAGGAAAGGCGTGCACGGATAATCCGGACTATCGGGAGAGAAGAAGGGGAGACCTGCATTGTGTCTACTGGAAGACTAGCGGGTACAGGTGCTTTCTAGGACTTGATTTGCGGTTAGGGAAGAGCACCAACGGGTCAATCTGCTGACAGTTTTTTTTCCGGACCTTTCTAGACATTGGCAACACTGGAATGATTGCAAAACTCGATCGTTGCGCGTATTGGGCTTTTTTGAGGGTGGCCCACTGGGGCCAACCCGCTTACCGGAGCAAGTAAAATGGGTGGTTGCTGACCGCCAGCGGTACCACCAAAGCCGTGCGATGGGATGAGATTTATTGAGACGCCAGAACATAACAAAAAAAACCGCTCTGCCAAGTAGGCATGCGGGTTTTTAGGATATGTAAGACGATTTGATTCATATTGAGATATTGAAGTGGTGCTCCGAGCCGGAATCGAACCGGCACGCCTTTCGGCGGCAGATTTTAAGTCTGCAGTGTCTACCAATTTCACCATCGGAGCGGCACAGCCCAATATTATGCCATGAACATGCCATAACTGCCATACCGGCTTGGGCCGCGTCCGACGTCCGCGCCGCTCAGACGGCGGGCAATGCGCCGCCGGCGCGGCGCTCCCACTCCGGCACGTTCACGCCCTTGATCAGCAGGTATAGGCAAAACGCGCTCTCGCCGATGAACGACGGCAGCAAAATGGCGGGGAACAGCATGTCCTGCAACGCCGGGTAGAGGATCATGGCGAAGCTGTTGACCAGGTAGCAGGCACCGGCCAGCTGCATCAGCGCGCCGATGGCGGCGGGCATGTAGCCGGACTTGCGGATCAGGTGGCCGACGATCAGGCATTCGACGCCGAAGAACACCAGCGCCAGGCCGAACGCGTGGGCGTGCGCGACGATCGATTGATAGGCGAGCAGGTGCAGCAGTTGGGGATCGACCCCCTTCAGGTACGGCGCGCCGGACAACGGCGTCAGCACCGCGTGCAGGTGCAGCGCGCCGACGCTTTCGACCGCCAGCGAGACCAGCGCGAAAAACACCACCGCCAGCGCCAGGTGCCGGTTGACGGGACGCAGCAGCACGTACCAGATCACGGTGAGGCCGACGGCGCAGATCAGCAGCAGGTCCTGGCCGCCGACGCCGAGCCGCCACAGCCCTTCGGCCGCCAGGATGCCGCGCGCGGTCGCCTCGGGGTCGCCGGAGACCACCAGCTTGCCGCGGATCAGCGATTCGCCGAGCAGGCCGATGACGATGATGATCAGATAGAGCAGGCCGCCGACGCGGGCGTAGGTTTGGATGGCGAGGGGATTGGCTGGCGCGTGGTGGTCCGACATTTTTTCTCCTGTGGGCGGGCGGCTGCCGGCGGCCGCGCGGCCGGCACCCCCAGGTGGGAAGATATCATGTTGTTATGATGTCGGACAGGGCCGAGCCCGTGTAGCATTGGTGGACCTGACCCCGGAGTTGATTCCTCGCTAGTCCAGCTGCAACGCCTTGGCGACGTCGTCCCACGCCACGTACTTGAAGTTCTGCGCGCCGTCCGGCAGGCGCTTGTAGCCGTCCTGGATCACCAGCATGCCGTGGCCGTACGGGCCGCCGAAGTCGGCCGAACTGACCTCCAGCCCGTCCGTCTCGGAGGTGCCGTCGATGCCGGCGGCCAGGTTGTAGCCGACCCGGAAGCTGCCGCGCACGCGGTAGGGCGCCTTGGCGTCGAGCACCAGATAGCTGTTGTCGCCCTGGCTCGAGACCACCAGGTAGTCGTTCTTGTCGCCGTGGTACAGCCCCATGCCTTCGACGTCGGCCACCAGTTGCGGCCCGACCGGCATGATCATGCTCAGCTTGGCCGGGGCGTCGGCCCTGGCCGAGACGGTCCACACGCCGCGCTTTTCCTCGCCGAGGAACAGGCGCTCGTTGCGGTCGTCGACCACGCACCCCTCGGGCTGGCTGGCGACCTTGAAGCGGCGCACCAGCTTGCCCGCCATGCCTTGGCCGTCGGCGCCGGCCTCGATGCGGTATTGCAGGAAGCTGCCATCCTTGTCGTTGATGAACGCCTCCAGCCCGCCGTCGGCCGGGCGGTACAGGCACATGCCGTAGATGTCGTCCAGCCCGGTGGCGAAGGCGCCGGCCGGCGTCACCTTGCCGCCGGCGTCGATGGTGAACAGCATCACGCTGTTGTCGTCGCGCCGCGTGGCCACGGCCATGTCGAGCGCGCGCCCGCCCACCGTGACGCCCTGGCGCACGTCGACGTTGTTCAGGCGGCCCACTTCCAGCAGTTGCAGCTGTTTGCCGTCCAGGTCGTACACCAGCAGTCCTTGCTTCTTGTTGGTGCCCAGAATGCGCGCGCCGGCCGGGTCGGCCGGGTTGCGCCAGATGGCCGGGTC
>DATMSN010001262.1:0-1638 GCA_035565375.1 Duganella sp.
GCCGGCCGTCCGGGCGCGCCGACCCGCAAAGCACCGCCGGCCGCGCGCCTGGCCGCCTGAGAACGGTCCCCCCCATGCACACCAGCCCAAACCACGCCGGTATCGTCGCCTCCTTCCCGACCGTCGAATTCGATCCCGCCATCATCGGCAAACTGAGCCAGTCGGGGCCGCGCTACACCTCGTATCCCACCGCCGACCGTTTCGCGCCCGACTTCGGCTACGGCCAGTTCCTCGAGGCGGTGGCCGGCCTGCGCATGCGCCGCAGCCAGCGGCCGTTGTCGCTGTACATCCACATTCCGTTCTGCGACACGGTCTGCTACTACTGCGGCTGCAACAAGATCGTCACCAAGGACCACGGCAAGGCCGCCACCTACCTCGGCTACCTGAAGCAGGAGCTCGACATGCAGGGCCGCCTGTTCGCCGGCATCGGCCAGATCGAGCAGCTGCACTTCGGCGGCGGCACGCCGACCTACCTGAGCGACCGCCAGATGGGCGACCTGATGGCGCACCTGCGGCAGAACTTCGATTTCGCGCCGGACGCGGTGGGCGAGTACTCGATCGAAATCGATCCGCGCACCGTCAGCGCCGAGCGCGTGCACAGCCTGCGCGCGCAGGGTTTCAACCGCATCAGCCTGGGCGTGCAGGATTTCGACGCCGACGTGCAAAAGGCCGTCAACCGCATCCAGCCGGAGGCCGGGACGCGCGCCGTCATCGACGCCGCGCGCGCGGCCGGCTTCCGCTCGGTCAGCATCGACCTGATCTACGGCCTGCCCAAGCAGAGCGTGGCCAGCATGGAGCGCACGCTGGCCAAGGTGATCGACGCCAGCCCGGACCGCATCGCCTTGTACAACTACGCGCACATGCCGCACCTGTTCAAGCCGCAGCGCCGCATCCTCGACGCCGACCTGCCCGGCCCCGCCGTCAAGCTCGAGCTGCTGGCGCTGTGCATCGCCCGCCTGTGCGTGGCCGGCTACGTCTACATCGGCATGGACCATTTCGCCAAGCCGGACGACGAGCTGGCCGTGGCCCAGCACCAGGGCCGGCTGCAGCGCAATTTCCAGGGCTATTCGACGCGCGCCGAGACCGACCTGATCGCCTGCGGCGTGTCGGCCATCAGCGCCGTCGGCGCCACCTACAGCCAGAACGAGAAGACGCTCGACGCGTATTACGAAAAACTCGACGGCGGCGTGCTGCCGATCACGCGCGGCATCAAGCTCGACACCGACGACTTGCTGCGCCGCATCGTCATCCAAAAACTGATGTGCAACTTCGAGCTGTCGATCTCGTCGCTGGAGCAGGCCTATCCGATCCGCTTCCCGCTGTACTTCGCGGCCGAACTGGAGAAATTGAAGGCGTTCGAGGAAGACGGCCTGCTCACCGTCGACGCGCACTGGATCAGCGTGACGCCCAGGGGCCGCCTGCTGATCAGGAACATCTGCATGGTGTTCGACCGCTACCTGACGCTGGCGCGCGCCGACGCCGCGCAACCGCTGCGCTACTCGAAGACCATCTGACGCCATGATGACCGCCCACCTGCTGCCCGTGTTCCTTGTCGGACTGGCCGGTAGCGTCCATTGCGTCGGCATGTGCGGCGGCATCGTCGGCGCCATGACGGCCAGCGCCGGCGGCCCGGCCGCG
>DATMSN010001263.1:0-2587 GCA_035565375.1 Duganella sp.
GTGTAGCGGGCGCCGTCGTTGCCGCCGCCGGCCCCGGCCACCGCGCGGGCGGTTTTCGCCACTTGCGGCGCATCCTTGATGAATGGCGAAATGCCCAGCGCGGCGTCGATTTCGGCCGGGTAGACCACATAGCCGCGCGTGATCACCGCCGACACCTTGCGCACATCCTTGATGTCCCGGGTCGGATCGCCGTCCACCAGCACCAGGTCGGCCAGCTTGCCCGGCGTGATGCTGCCGCGGTCGTTGCTGGTGCGGGTGTAGCGGGCGCCGTTGCGCGTGGCCACCTGCAGCGCCTGGGCCGGCGTCAAGCCGGCCTTGACCAGCAGCGCCAGCTCCGAGTGCAAGGTGAAGCCGGCGACGTCGTCGGTGCCGGCGACGATCGGCACGCCGGCGCGGTACATGACGCCGACGAACTGGACCATCTTGGCGTACGACTTCTCGTAGCGCTTGAGCTGCCCGGCGCCGTCGATCTTCATGGTGCCGACGGCGAAGCCGCGCGCCACGTCGGGCGGCATGTTGGCGGCGAAGTCGGCGTACGGCTCGTTGACGTCGCCGTCGCGCTGCTTGAGGAAGGCGAAGGCCGACATCGTCGGATCGATGACGATTTGCTTCCTGGCCAGCTGGGCGACGAAGTCCTTGACCGGCTTGGAGTTGAAATCAAGATCGGCCACCTTCTCGGCCGGCAGCACGAAGCGGTTCAGGTTGCGCGTCTCGGTGTCGGGCTTGACGAAAAAGTTCAGCAGCACCTGGTTGATGTGCTGGATTTCGTCGTAGCCGGCGTCGAGCGCCTGCTGCGCGCGCAGGCCGGCCGGCACGTGGCCGGAGACGCGCATGCCGCGCGCGTGCGCGTAGGCGACGGTGTCCTTCAGGATGTCCTTGGGGAAGGAGTTGTAGATCTTGAGCTGCGGATAGCCGCGCTGCGCGTACCAGTCGATCGCGTCCTTGGCGCCCGGCAGATCCTTGACGGTGAAGCCGCCACTGGCGCTGTATTGGCTCTCGCCCTCGAGGAAGCCGGCCGGCACCACTTGCGGCCCGAGCAGCTTGCCGTCGGTGGTTTCGTCGAGCATCGCCTGCAACTGGGCGTTGTCGTTGCCCATGTCGCGCACGCTGGTGACGCCGGTCGAGATGTTGAGCGCGCCGGACCAGCGGTCGACGTGGCCGTGCATGTCGAACAGGCCGGGCAGCACGATGCGGCCGCCGGCGTCGATGGTGTTGGCGACGTCGCGCGCCGGCGAGCCGGCCGGCTGCACCGAGGTGATGCGTCCGCGCAGGATGTAAATATCGGACGGTGCGCCGACGGTGGCTTTGTCGCTGTCGAACACGCGGGCGTTCTTGACCAGGGTCAGGCCGGGCAACGGATGCTGCAGTTTGACGGCGACGTCGGCCAGCATCTTGCTCTCGGCGACCTTCTGGCGCTTGGCCAGTTCCGGGATGACGTTTTCCCAGCCCTCCTCCAGCGCGTTCATAAAGCCGGGAATGATGACGGCGAACAGGCGCGGCTTGTCGCCGGTGGTGGCCCACATGAACGCCGGCGACAGGCCGATGCCGGTTTGCGCCAGCAGCTGCACGGTTTGTTTGCGGCCGGCGGCGCTGGTGATGTCCAGCGTATCGAGCTTGGTCTGCGACAAGGTGCCCGACGGCAGCAGCGGCAGTTTGGCGTCCGGCGCGGCGGCCAGCGCGGTGATGGCGGCGGACATCACCTCGAAGGAACTGTTGAGCGGCACATAGGCGGCCGGGCCGGCGACGGTTTTCCTGCCCTGCTCGGAGGTCGATTTCCATTCGGCCTGGTCGCCCTTGCGCTCGAAGCGGTCGTCGACCACGGCGCCGAAGGTGGAATTGCCCTTGACCGTGTACTCGGTCATGGTGCCGTCGGCGCCGATGCGGAATTGTTCGGTCAGCTCCGGGCCGCGGCCGTTGTTCTTGTAGATGAAACGCACCTTGGTCAGGCCGTCGTCCTGCTGCTCGACCACCTGCTCGCCCATCTGCTTGCCGGCTTCGGTATAGATCAGATACTTGGTGGTGGTGGCGGCCTGCGCGCCGAAAGCGGCGGCCAGTGCCAGCGGGATTACGGCGAGTCGTTTCATCAGCAAGGTCTTCTCCTGGTAGTGGGCGGTTATGTTTTATTGTTTGTTGTATTGTTTTTCGGCGCGCAGACCGGGCAGGCGTCGTTGCGGCCGACGCCGATGCTGGTCCATTCCATGTTCAGGCCGTCGAGCATCAGCAGCCGTCCGGCCAGCGAGCGGCCCACGCCCATCAGCAGCTTGAGCGCCTCGGCCGCCTGCATGGCGCCGACCACGCCCACCAGCGGCGCGAACACGCCCATGGTCGAGCAGGCGACGTCCTCGAACTTCTGGTCCTGCGGAAACAGGCAAGAGTAGCAGGGATTGCCGGCCGCGCGCGGGTCGAACACGCTGACCTGGCCGTCGAAGCGGATCACCGCGCCCGACACCAGCGGCTTGCCCAGCGCCACGCAGGCGCGGTTGACGGCGTGGCGGGTGGCGAAATTGTCGCAGCAGTCGAGCACCACGTCGGCCTGCCCCACCAGTTCGGCCAGGCGCGCGCCGGCCACCCGTTCCTTGACCGGCAC
>DATMSN010001264.1:0-3062 GCA_035565375.1 Duganella sp.
GTGGTTCGAGCAGCCAGCCCCGCCGGGAGCCAAGGCCACGCCTGACACCCGAGGAGCAGGCCGCCCGCGCCGCCGAACGCGCGTTCCGCAACCCGCTGCCGGCCATCACCTTCCCCGAGGACCTGCCGGTCTCCGGCCGCCGCCACGAAATCGCCGAGGCGCTGCAAAAGCACCAGGTGATCATCGTCTCGGGCGAAACCGGCTCCGGCAAGACCACGCAGCTGCCGAAAATCTGCCTGGAGCTGGGACGCGGCCAGAAGGCCCTGATCGGCCACACGCAGCCGCGCCGCATCGCCGCCTCCTCCACCGCCAAGCGCATCGCCCAGGAGCTGGGCACGCCGCTGGGCGAGACCGTCGGTTTTAAAGTCCGTTTCGCCGACACCTTGATGAAGGGCGCCTCGGTCAAGCTGATGACCGACGGTATCCTGCTGGCCGAGACCCAGACCGACCCGCTGCTGAAGAACTACGACACCATCATCATCGACGAGGCGCACGAGCGCAGCCTGAACATCGACTTCCTGCTCGGCTACCTGAAACAGCTGCTGCCGCGCCGTCCGGACCTGAAGGTGATCATCACCTCGGCCACCATCGACGCCGAACGCTTCTCGCGCCATTTCGGCACGCCGGAGAAGCCGGCGCCGGTGATCGAGGTCTCCGGCCGCCTGTACAAGGTCGAGGTGCGCTACCGCCCGATCGAGAGCGACGTCCAGAATCCAGCGGTGGCCAACGCCGAGGGCAAGGGCCAGCGCACCGCCGCCGCCCGCGAAAAGCGCGACCTGATGGACGCGGTGATCGACGGCGTCGATGAACTGAGCCGCCTCGGCTCGGGCGACGTGCTGGTGTTCCTGCCCGGCGAGCGCGAGATCCGCGACGCCGCCGAGGCGCTGCGCAAGCACCATCCGCCGCACGTGGAGATCCTGCCGCTGTTCGCCCGCCTGTCGGCCGAGGAGCAGGAGCGCGTGTTCAAGCTGACCAACGCGCGCCGCATCGTGTTGGCCACCAACGTCGCCGAGACCTCGCTGACGGTGCCCGGCATCCGCTACGTGGTCGACGCCGGCCTGGCGCGCGTGAAGCGCTACAGCTACCGCAACAAGGTCGAGCAGCTGCAGATCGAGCCGATCGCGCAGTCGGCGGCCAACCAGCGCGCCGGCCGCTGCGGCCGCGTCGCCGATGGCGTCTGCATCCGCCTGTACGAGGAGCAGGACTTCCTGCAGCGCCCCAAGTTCACGGAACCGGAGATCCTGCGCTCGTCGCTGGCCTCCGTCATCCTGCGCATGAAGTCCCTGCACCTGACCGACGTCGAGACGTTCCCGTTCATCGAGCCGCCGCTGGCGCGCGCCATCGCCGACGGCTACCAGTTGCTGCAGGAACTGGGCGCGGTCGACGAATACAACCAGCTCACGCCGCTGGGCAACAAGCTGGCCAAGCTGCCGCTCGACCCGCGCGTGGGCCGCATGATCCTGGCCGCGCTGGACAACGTCTGCCTCAACGAGGTGCTGATCATCGCCTCCGCGCTGTCGGTGCAGGACCCGCGCGACCGCCCGATGGAGCACCAGCAGGCGGCCGACGAGGCGCACAAGAAGTTCGCCGACGAGAAGTCCGAATTCATCAGCTACCTCAAGATCTGGCAGTGGTTCGAGAGCGCCATCGAGCACAAAAAGACCAACCGCCAGCTGATGGACAACTGCCGCGCCAACTTCCTGTCGCAACTGCGGCTGCGCGAGTGGCGCGACGTGCACTCGCAGCTGCTCACCATCGTCAAGGAGCAGGGCTGGCGCGTTAACGAGACGCCGGCCACCTACGAGAACCTGCACCTGGCGCTGCTCACCGGCCTGCTGGGCAACATCGGTTTCAAGAGCGAGGACGAGCCGGGCGCCGGCTACCTGGGCGCGCGCGGCATCAAGTTCAATATCTGGCCGGGTTCCTCGCTGCTGAAGAAGCCGGGCAAGTGGATCATGGCGGCCGAACTGGTCGACACCACGCGCCTGTACGCGCGCTGCGTCGCCCGCATCGAGCCGGAGTGGCTGGAGAAGGTCGGCGGCCACCTGCTGAAAAAATCGTGGGGCGAGCCGCGCTGGGAAAAACGCGGGGCGCAGGTCAGCGCGTCCGAGCGCGCCACCTTGTACGGATTGGTGGTGTACAGCCAGCGCCGCATCAACTACGCGCTGCACAATCCGGCCGAGGCGCGCGAGATCTTCATCCGCGACGCGCTGGTCGGCGGCGATTACGACACGCGCGCGCCGTTCTTCGCCCACAACCACAAGTTGATCAAGGAGATCGAGAACCTCGAGCACAAGTCGCGACGCCTCGACGTGCTGGTCGACGATGAACTGATCGCCGCCTTCTACGACAAGCTGATACCGGCCGACGTGGTCAACGGCGCCGGTTTCGAGAAGTGGCACAAGGACGCCACGGCGGCCGAGCCGAAGCTGCTGTACCTCAATCGCGACGAATTGATGCGCCACGAGGCGGCCGGCGTCACCACCGACCTGTTCCCGAAGATGATGTCGGTGACGGGGCTGGAAATGGCGCTGACCTACCACTTCGAACCGGGCAGCGTGCGCGACGGCGTGACGATGGCCGTGCCGCTGTTCGCGCTCAACCAGCTGCCGCGCGAGCGCTGCGAGTGGCTGGTGCCGGGCATGCTGAAGGAGAAGGTGCATCTGCTGCTCAAATCGCTGCCGCAAAAGCTGCGCCGCCACTGCGTGCCGCTGCCCGACTACGCCGCCAAGTTCTGCGAGCGCGTGCACGAAGCGGGCACCTTCGGCCGGGGCGACTTGATCGACGCGATCATCGCCGACATCCGGTCGCAGATCACGATCTCGGTGCTGACCACCGACTTCAAGCCGGAGACGCTGCCGGCCCACCACTTCATGAATTTCAAGGTGATCGACGAGCACGGACGCCAGTTGGAGATGGGCCGCAACCTGGCCACGCTGCAGGCCGAATTCGGCGCGCAGGCGCGCGAGAGCTTCCAGAAGATGGCCGAGACCTCCGGCACGCAAGGGGTGACGCTGCGCGCGCTGGGCACCGGCGGCGCCTCGCCATCGGGATCGGCGTCG
>DATMSN010001265.1:0-3878 GCA_035565375.1 Duganella sp.
CCTTCCGCAGGAGGTGAAAGACGCGAGTAAGTTCTTCGACCGGCTGGGCCAATTCGCGGCGCCGTCCGCTCCGTGGGCCAAAATTAGAAAGATCGAGGGCTTCGACAACGCCGTTCGCTACACCAAGGCCAGCAAGGGGATCGTGCACGCGTATTGGCTACACGCCATCCCGCCGAACTCTCAGTACGTCTATTTGGTGGTCGACGGCAATCCGCTGGTTTATTCGTTTTCCGGGGAGATCAGCCCCGCACTGTACGAGGCGATCCTGTCTAACCTGAAAGTTTCGCCGGCACCGTAGGGCCGATCAGCGCGGCCGAATCCGCCCAGCGGCGCGGGCGGCCCATGGCGGATTACGGCGTGCCGCCTAATCCGCCCTTGGATACGTGGAACATTGGCGGCGCGAGGTGCCCGCCCTGGTGATCACCGGATCGATACGCCGCGGCGTTTGGCGGCGGCGCACCGTACCTGCCTTTATTGCGGATCGAAGGCGCCTTTGGTGAGCGTCACCGCCGGCGCGACGGCCGGCGTACCGCCGCCACGCTTGCCGGTGACCTTGCGCACCACCCACATCACCATCCGGAACACGAAGCGCAGCAACGTCAGGAACAGCAGCACTTCGATCGCCGTCAACACGAACGCCACCACCGCGCCGCCGGCGCCGAAGCGGCCCGTCCAGTAATTCACGCGGCGGTTGAACTTGATCGCCAGGTTGTCCTTGTTGATCTCGATGCTGTCGTAGAAGGTCGGCACCATCAGCAACGTCAGCACGGTCGAGGTGATCGTGCCGCCGATGATGGCGATCGCCATCGGCCGGTAGAACTCGCCGCCCTCGCCCAACGCCAGCGCCACCGGGAACATGCCGGCGATCAGCGCGAAGGTCGTCATCAGGATCGGCCGCAGACGCATGCGCCCGGCGTACATCAGCGCGTCCTCGCGGCTGTAGCCCTCCTCCTCGCGCTTGCGGGCGGCGTCGAGCAACAGGATGGCGTTCTTGGCGACCAGTCCCATCAGCATGATCACGCCGATCAAACTCATCAGGTTAATCGTGCCGTGGGTCATCAGCAGGCCCAGCACCACGCCGATCAGCGACAGCGGCAGCGACAGCATGACGGCGATCGGCGCCGTGAACGAACCGAACTGCATCACCAGGATCAGGTACATCAGGCCGATGCCGGCCAGCAGCGAGATCATCATCTGGCTGAACACCTCGTTCATGTCCTTGCCGGCGCCGCCCAGCGACAGGCCGTAGCCCGGCGGGAAGTCGATCTCCTTGGCCAGTTTCATGGCGTCGTTGGTCACCTCGCCCGGCGAGCGGCCCTGGGCGTTGGCGCTCACCGAGATGATGCGCTTGCCGTCCTTGTGCTTGATCGTCGACGGGCCCTTGCCCATCGTCACGCTGGCGATCTGGTCGAGCGGCACCATCTGGTTGGTGCCGGCCACGCCGATCGGCAGGCGCTCGATGTTCTCGGCGCTGGTGCGGTCCTCCGGCGCCAGGCGCACCGCGACGTCGCGCGATTCGCCCGTCGGGTCGACCCAATCGCCGACCTCGATGCCGGCGAAGGCCACCCGCAACGCCTGGGCGGCGTCGCCGGCGGCGATGCCCATCGAGTTGGCCAGGCCGCGGTTGAGTTCGATCTGCAGCTCGTCCTTCGGGTCCTGCTCGGACAGGCTGACGTCGACCGCGCCGGGCACCTTGCGCAGGCGGTCCATGAAGGCGTTGGTGATCTCCATCAGCTTGCGCGAGTCGGCGCCGGTGAACTGGATCTCGACCGGCTTGCTGGCGTTGTTGCTCAAATCCTCCAGCACCGTGAACTCGGCGCCGACCAGCCCGGCCAGCTTCTCGCGCAGCTCCTTGGCGATCTCGATCGCCGAACGCTCGCGCTCGGTCTTCTTGCCGATGTCGACATAGATGCGCCCGCCGGTCGGGTTGACGTAGGCGTTGGTCTGCTTGGTCTCCTTGATGGTGAAGGCGATTTTCGCGGCGCGGTCCAGTTTCAGGCGCGAGTATTCCAGGCTGGCCGACGACGGCGAGCGCACGTCGATGGCGATGGTGCCGAAGTCCGACGACGGCAGGAAGCTGAAGCCGCCCAGCTTGGCCTGCAGCGCCAGCGCGCCGGCGAACGTCAGCACCGCCAGCACGGCCATCGCCTTGCGGTGGTGCAGCGCCCACGCGATGACGTGGCCGTAGCGGTCGGCCTGGCGGTCGAACCAGACGTTGAAGCGCTCGAGCACCTTGCCCAGGCCCTTGCGCGGCGCCGTGTGGTGGTCCGGCGGGTCGCCCCAGAAGGCCGACAGCATCGGATCCAGCGTGAACGAGATCAGCAGCGAGACCGCCACCGAGCACGTCACCGTCAACGCGAACGGACGGAACCATTCACCGGTGATGCCCGGCATGAACGCCACCGGGATGAACACGGCCATGATGGAGAAGGTCGTGGCGGCCACGGCCATGCCGATCTCGGCCGTGCCGTTGAGCGCGGCGGTGCGGCGGTCGGCGCCCATCTGCATGTGACGCACGATGTTTTCCCGCACCACGATGGCGTCGTCGATCAGCACGCCGATCGCCAGCGACAGGCCCAGCAACGTCATGAAGTTCAACGTGAAGCCGCACAGCCAGACGCCGATGAAGGCGGCCACCACCGAGGTCGGCAGGCTGAGCGCGGTGATCATCGTCGAGCGCCACGAATTGAGGAAGGCGTAGACGACGAAGATGGTCAGGCCGGCGCCGAACACCAGCGCCTCGATCACGTTGTTGAGGCTGTTCTCGGCGTCCTCGCCGCCATCCTCGGTCACCTCCAGCGTGGCGCCGGGCGGCAGGTCCTTGCGCATCTCCTCGACCATCGCCTTGACCTTGCGCGCCACCGTCACGGTCGACGCGTCCTTGGAGCGGGTGATCGAGATGCCGACGTTGGGCTTGCCGGAGCGCACGCTGAGCGAGCTCATCTCGGCGAAGCCGTCCTCGATCGTGGCCACCTGCGCCAGGCGCACCAGCTCGTCGCCGTTGCGCTTGACCACCACCTGCTGGAAGTCCTCGGGGCGCTCGATGCGGCCGACCAGGCGGATGCTCTTCTCGTCGAGCTCGCCCTTGACCTTGCCCACCGGCGCGTTGGTGTTCTGGTTGCGCAACGCGTTGACGACCTCGCCCACGGAGACGTTGTATTCACGCAGCTTCTCGGCCTTGAGCAGCACGCTCAGCTCGCGCTTGAGCGAACCGTCGATGTTGACCGCGGCCACGCCGTCGATGCCGCGGAAGCGGTCGGCCAGCTTGTCCTCGGCCAGGCGCGAGATGACCGCGTGGCTCTGCACGTTGGACGACAGCGCCAACTGCATGACCGGCTGGGCCGAGGTGTCGATGCGCTGCAGGATCGGCTCGCGCATCTCGGTCGGCAGCTTGTAGCGCACCGACGCGATCGAATTGCGGATCTCGTCGGAGGCCTCGATCAGGTTCTTGCTGAAGGCGAACTTGATGAACACGCGCGCCTGGCCCTCCGACGCGGTCGAGTTGACCTCGGTCACGCCGGTGATCGACTGGAACGATTTTTCCAGCCGGTTGATGATCTCGCGCTCGACCGTCTCGGGCGAGGCGCCCGGGTAGGGAATGGCGACGATGATGAACGGCACTTCGACGTCGGGGTTCTGGTTGACGCGCAATTTGCTCAGCGCCATCAGGCCCAGGCACATCATGGCGACGATCAGCACGATCGTCGCGACCGGCCGCTTGATACTGAAATCGGATAAGAACATGTCGGTGTTTCCTTATTTTTCCGCGACGGTGGAGGCCGAGGCCGAGGCGGTGACCGCAGCGGCCGCCTTCGGCGCGGCGAGCACGACCTTCTGGCCGTCCTTGAAGCCGGAGCCGGGCACACGCACGATGGTGT
>DATMSN010001266.1:0-3279 GCA_035565375.1 Duganella sp.
ACCGCCGGCCCGGCCGTCAGCCAGGTCACCGACGCCGCCACGCTGGCGTCGATCGACACCTCCGGCTATCTGCTGCCGAGCGTCAAGGTGCCGGGCCGCCGCGGCCGCAAGCCGTCCGAGTTCACGCCGGAAAACGATGAAGTCGCGGCGTTGAACGCCGTCGAGCGCGCCGAACTGAAGGCCGTGTCGAAGGCGCGCGAGCGCAAGGCCAAGGGCGGCGCCGCCGACATGCTGGGCATGGACCCGAAAAGCTCGGCCGAGGACCTGGAGCGCCGCCGCAACCAGATCAAGAACCTGATCAACATGGGCAAGGAGCGCGGCTTCCTGACCTACGCCGAGATCAACGACCAACTGCCGGAAAACATCGTCGATCCGGAGGCGATCGAAGGCATCATCGCCACTTTCAACGACATGGGCATCGCCATCTACGAGCGCGCCCCGGACGCCGAATCGCTGCTGCTGACCGACAGCGTGGCCACCGTCACGTCCGACGACGAAGTGGAGGCGGCCGCCGCCACCGCGCTGTCGACGGTCGACTCCGACTTCGGCCGCACCACCGACCCGGTCCGCATGTACATGCGCGAGATGGGCGCCGTGGCGCTGCTGACGCGCGAAGGCGAGATCGAGATCGCCAAGCGCATCGAGGGCGGCCTGAAGGACATGATCCAGGCCATCTCCGCCTGCCCGACCACGATCGCCGAGATCGTCGCGCTGGCCCGCAAGATCGAAGCGGACGAGCTGAAGGTCGATGAAGTGGTCGACGGTTTCGTCGACCTGAACGAGGCGAACAACGCGCCGGCCGCCTCGGCCGCGCCGGCCGCGCCGTCGGACGACGACGAGGAAGAGGAAGAAGAAGTCGAGGAAGAAGACGGCGACGCCAACGGCGGCGCGGCCGGCTTCTCGACCGAGCAACTGGCGCAGCTGAAGAAGGCCGCGCTGGAAAAGTTCGACGTCATCTCGACCCAGTACGACAAGATGCGCAAGGCCGCCGGCGGTTACGGCTCGAAGGCCTACGTGTCGGCGCAGGAAGCGATTTCGGCCGAGCTGCTGGGCATCCGCTTCACCGCCAAAGTGGTCGAAAAGCTGTGCGACACGCTGCGCGGCCAGATGGAGGAAGTGCGCCACATCGAGCGCGCCGTGTTGGAACTGTGCGTGAACAAATGCGGCATGCCGCGCGCCCACTTCATCAAGGTGTTCCCGGGTAACGAGACGGACCTGGACTGGGTCGACGGCGAGGTCGATTCGGCCTATCCGTACAGCGCCATCCTGGGCCGCAACGTGCCGGCCGTCAAAGAGCTGCAAAAGAAGATGATCGACCTGCAGGCGCGCGTGGCGCTGCCGCTGGCCGACCTGCGCAAGATCAACAAGCAGATGGCCGCCGGCGAAAAACGCGCGCGCCAGGCCAAGCGTGAAATGACGGTGGCCAACTTGCGTCTGGTGATTTCGATCGCCAAGAAGTACATCAACCGTGGCCTGCAGTTCCTCGATCTGATCCAGGAAGGCAACATCGGTCTGTTGAAGGCGGTCGACAAGTTCGAATACCGTCGCGGCTACAAGTTCTCGACGTACGCGACCTGGTGGATTCGCCAGGCCATCACCCGGTCGATCGCCGACATGGCCCGCACCATCCGCGTGCCGGTGCACATGATCGAAACGATCAACAAGATGAACCGCATCTCGCGCCAGATCATGCAGGAAACCGGCAGCGAGCCGGACCTGGCGACCCTGGCCGTCAAGATGGAAATGCCGGAAAACAAAGTGCGCGAAATCATGAAGATCGCCAAAGAGCCGATCTCGATGGAAACGCCGATGGGCGAGGACGGCGATTCGCAGCTGGGCGACTTCATCGAGGACAACACCACCTTGGCACCGCTGGACGCCGCGCTGCACGCGTCGATGCGCAACGTCATCAAGGAAGTGCTCGACTCGCTGACCCCGCGCGAAGCGAAGGTGCTGCGCATGCGTTACGGCGTCGAGATGTCGAACGACCACACCTTGGAAGAAGTGGGCAAGCAGTTCGACGTCACGCGCGAGCGGATCCGTCAGATCGAAGCGAAGGCGATGAGCAAGCTGCGTCAGCCGTCGCGTTCGGACAAGCTGAAGACGTTCCTGACGCAGAACTAAGCGTCGAGCGGGAAAACGGAAGGGAGGCCATGCGCCTCCCTTTTTTTTCGCCAAATATCAATGGGACCCGGACAATACCCGTGTATCCGGTGTATTCCGCGTGTCCGAGGCACCCGGTGGATTCAACGCGGCGGCGGCCGCCTCCGCCATCGCCTGATATCCGCGATCGTTCGGATGCAGATGATCGCCGCTGTCGTAGGCGGGCAGCAGATGCGTCGGCCGTTGCGGATCGCGCACCACCCGGTCGAAATCAATGACCGCGTCGAATTCGCCCGCCTCGCGTATCCAGGCATTGACCGCCTGCCGCTTGGCCTCACCATCCGCCGAATGCACGAACGGCTTGCGCACGCCGCCATACGGCAGCAAGGTGCCGCCGCAGATCTTCACGCCTCGCGCGTGCGCCTGCCGTATCAAGGTTTGCATGCCCTCGACAATCTGCCGCGCCGTTACCTGCTCGGCCGGCGACGCCAGCATGTCGCCGGCGCTGATGTCGTTGATCCCCTCGTGCAGCACGATCCAGCGCACGCCAGGCTTGTCCAGCGCGTCGCGCTGAAACCGCGCCAGCGCGCTCGGTCCGACAAACGGCTTGCTGGCGCCCTTGAGCAGCCGGTTGCCCGCGATACCGGCGTTGACGACGGCGATCGACGACGACGTCAAGCGCGCGGCGAGCAGATCCGGCCAGCGCGCGTTGGCATCCTCCTTCGAGCCGATGCCATCGGCGATCGAGTCGCCGACAACCACGATCGCCCGCGCCTTGCCGCCCGAGGCGACCTCGACATCGGTCAGGAAGTAGCGGCTGTCGTCGGTTTCCGTGACCGCGAAGGCGAGGGCGGCGGTCGCATCGGCGCCGCGTACGATATAGGCGGTCTGCATGCCCGCGCCGTGGATGGAGGACACGCCCGCGCCGTCGGACAGGTACAGGCTGACCGCCAGCTCCCGCAGCGGCGCCACCTCCATGTCGACGGGGT
Source organism: Duganella sp. (assembly GCA_035565375.1). GTDB lineage: Bacteria > Pseudomonadota > Gammaproteobacteria > Burkholderiales > Burkholderiaceae_D > Rugamonas. The sequence continues at coordinate 3,093 of DATMSN010001266.1, forward strand.
CGCTCAGCACGCTGTCGCCCTTGGCGATGGTCACCGCCGGGCTGCCGTTGAAGGTCAGCGCGCGATCGCTGCCCGGCTCGATGGACGCACCGGCCGCCCGCAGCGCCACACGCACCGGTCCGATGTCGACCGGACCGGCGCCGTGCAGATTGGACAGGCGGATGCGCACGCTGTCGCCGCCGACGCT
>DATMSN010001267.1:0-2600 GCA_035565375.1 Duganella sp.
ATCGCCTCGCCGTCGTCGCCCAGCTGGCGCTGCAGGTCCGCGTGGAAGGCGGCGATGCGCGTGGCCATCGCCAGCACGTTCTCGGCGCCGCCTGGCCGGTAGTTGGGCAGGTCGGCGGCCCAGGCGTCGATGTCGGCGCGTGCAATGTCGTCCCAGGCGCGCATCTCCCAACTACCGAAGTCCATTTCCACCAGGCGTGCATCGAAAATGGGCGTATCGGACAGGCGGGCGGCAAGGCCTGCGCAGCGTGACAGCGGACTCGCATAAACGGGCAAACCCGCCGGAAGTTGCGGCGCCAGCGCCGCGAGGGTGCGCTCCAGCTGCGCGGGCGCGACTCCCAGATCGGTGCTGCCGTAGCAGATGCCCGCGTCGACCAGCGGTTGGGGATGACGTATCAGTATCAGCCGCATGGGTCAGAAAAACTGCGCCCTGGTGTGCAGGCCGGCGAGCACGCACAGGTAGAAGATTATTTCGGTCACCTGTTGTACGGCGCCCAGGCAATCGCCGGTGTAGCCCCCGATGCGGCGCACGAACTTCCGCGCCAGCCAGATGGTCGCCACCAGCGCCACGGCGCAACCGCTGACCAGTATCGTCCATGACAGCCATTGCAGATAGATCAGCGCCAGCGCCGGCAGCAGGGCCGTGACGGCCGCGATGGAGAATTCCATGGTGCGCATCCTTTGCGCCAGCGGCTTGGCCTTGCCTTCGGCGCGCGCGTAGTCCAGCCGCCAGATCAGCGACACCGCCATCAGCCGCGACATCGGATGCGCCAACAGCAGCGCGGCCAGCACCCCGAATGGCGGCAGGTGCGCCAATGTCGCGCATTTCAGCAGCAGCATGCAGAACGTGCCGATCGCGCCGTAGGCGCCGATGCGCGAATCTTTCATGATCTCCAGCACGCGTTCCTGCGTCATGCCGCCGCCGAAACCGTCGCACATGTCGGCAAAGCCGTCTTCATGGAAGGCGCCGGTGACGTAAATGCCGGCGGCGACCGACAGGACGACGGCGATCGCGGGAGGGAAGCACTCGTAGGCGGCGGCGTAGACCGCGCCGGTGATCAGCGCGACGACCACCCCGACCAGCGGGAAGTAGCGCGACGCTTGATTCAGCCACGCGGGATCGAAGCCCACCCAGCGCGGGATCGGCAGGCGGGTGAAAAACTGCAGCGCGGTGAAGAAAAGGCGGATCTGGTGCACTGGGTTCCCTGGTCCTTTACTCGGACTTTTCGCTGACCTGGGCCGATTCGAACGTGGCCATCTGGTTCAGGAAGTTGACCGCCGCATGCAGCAGCGGCAGCGCCAGCGCGCAGCCGGTGCCTTCGCCCAGTCGCAGGCCGAGATTGAGCAGTGGCTTCGCGCCCAGCGCCGCCAGCATTTGTTGGTGGCCGTTTTCATCCGAGCAGTGGGCGAAGACGCAGTAGTCGAGGATCGCCGGCTGCAGGCGCGCGGCGACCAGCAGCGCGCTGGTGACGATGAAGCCGTCGATCAGCAGCACCTTGCGCAGCTCGGCCGCCTTCAACATGGCGCCCGCCATCATGGCGATTTCCAGGCCGCCGAAGGTGGCCAGCACGTCGAACGGTTCGATGGCGTTGGCATGCCGGTCGACGGCGGCTTCGATCACGCGCTGCTTGTGCAGGATGCCATCGGCGGAAAGGCCGGTGCCGGCGCCCACGCAGTGCGCGACCGGGATGCCGGTCAGCTTGTGCATCAGCGCGGCCGCAGCGGTGGTGTTACCGATGCCCATTTCGCCGAAGCCGACGACATTGCCATCGAGTTCGGCGGCCAGCACCATGCCAGCGGCCAGCGCCGCCTCGCAGGTGGCGTGGGTCATCGCCGGTTCATGCGCGAAGTTGTGCGTGCCGTTGGCCAGCTTGCGGTCGGTCAGGCCGTCGCGCGGGCCGAAGTCGTGATTGACGCCGGCGTCGATGACCCGCAGCTCGCAGTTATTCTGCGCGGCGAAGACGTTGATGGCCGCGCCGCGCGCGAGGAAGTTCTCCACCATTTGCCAGGTCACGTCCTGCGGATAGGCCGAGATACCTTCGGCGACGATGCCGTGGTCGGCGGCGAAGACGAGGATGGTCGGTTGCGTCAGCGCGACTTCGCGGCTGTTCTGTATAAGGCCGATTTGTTTGGCCAGTGATTCCAGTACTCCCAGGCTGCCCAGCGGTTTGGTCTTGTTGTTGATGGCCCGGTCGAGCAGGGCGCCGAGGGTTTCATTATTAGTAGGGGAGATAGTGGGAGTGAACATGGCCTGCTTATAAATCGGTGGAGCCGCTATTTTACCCTTGTCAGGCTTGGCGCCCTTTGCTATAGTTCGCCTCCCCGCAAACGGCGACACAAAACAGCGTGTTGCAGAATGAAGCGGGGGAAAAGAAGAGCTTGACGAGATGTACGAAACGCTTCATAATCTTGCCTCTTCGCTGATGAACACAACGCTTCATCAGCAAGCAGTACCCAACAAAGTTCTTTAAAAATTAACAGTCGATAAGTGTGGACGTTTGATGAAAGTGCACACGAAGCTAGTCTTCGTGAAACTTAAAAAATATCAAATGTTCACAAGAAGTAATGAAATAGGCGCTACGAAAGTAGTGGCCTGTCAGT
>DATMSN010001268.1:0-2062 GCA_035565375.1 Duganella sp.
AAGCCGTCGACGGCGATGTCGGTGCGGTCCTCGCGCAGGCCGGCCAGCGCGCTCCAGCGGTCGGTCTGGTAGATGCCCTGCACGTAGGCGGCCTTGACCTTTTCGGTGTCGGTGTAGTCGTCGCCGAAATTGTTGGCCACCTGGTTGGTCGCGACGAAGGCGGCGGCGTTGTCGCGCAACACCCGGCTGGCGGCGTCGCGCCCGGCCAGCAGGTAGGGCACTTGCGGCATCTCGTAGGTGCCGAACGCGCCCGGCGTCAGCACTTGCGACAGCGTGCCGACCGTTTGCTGGGCGGCGGCGTCGCGCGGCACCAGTTCCTGGTAGCGCACATCCCACTTCTGCACCGTCTTCGTCAGATTGATGCCGGCGTTGAAGCCGAAGCCGCGGTCGGCGGGCTTGAAGTTGTATTTGTAGTCGGCGCGCGCGAAGTCGACGTCGTTGTCGAGATCGCGGTTGATGTCGCGCCAGTACATGCCGCGATAGGCGTCCGGGCCGGCGGCGGCGGACGGCGTGTCGAAGGCCAGGCGCGGCTTGCCGTCGACGATGCTGTAGTTATAGGCCAGCGCCGGCAGGTATTGGTTGCTGGCGGCGCCGGCGCGCGGGCTGGTGTCGTACTTGACCATCTGGCGGTACTCGCGGTACGTGGCCTTCGACGACGCCGCAGTCAGGTTGACCTCGGCCCGCTCGCCGGCCTCGAACACGCCGTCGACGTTGAACAGCGAGGTGCGGCGCCGCACCGGCTGGTAGGTGTAGCCCTGCTGGACGTCGCCCAGCGCGAAACGCCCGGCGCTTGCGGTTTGCGCGGTCGGGGCCGAGCCGGGCATGGCCAGCGTTTCGTAGCGGGTCTCGGTGTCCTTGTCGGCGTAGTAGCCGGCGAAGGCCGACACGTGGCCACGCTGGCCGAAGCGGTATTCCAGCTTGGCGTTCAGGCTGGCCCGTTCGCGCAGGTTGTCGAAGGCGAAATCCTGGTCGCGCACCGGCGCGATCTGGCCGTTCGCCGACAGGTTCCTGAACGGCGTGCGGGCGCCGTTGGCGGTGAAATAGGTCCAGCCGGCGCCGTTGGTGTCGCCCGGCAGCTCCGAGAAGGCGCTCGACGGCAAGCGCTGCACCTCGCCCGAGACGACCAGGCCGAACTGCTTCTTGTCGCCGAACAGCAGCGAGCCGGTGGCGTCGGCGCGATAGGACGCGCTATCGTTGGCGATGAACTTGCCGGCGCTCGAATTGCGTCCGGCCGCCGCGCTGGCGACGAAGAAGCGCTCCTCGTCGATGCCGAAGGCGCTGCGCGTGACCAGGTTGACCTGGCCGCCGAGCGCGTGCGGATCGTATTCGGCGGTGACGGTCTTGATGGCCTGGATTTGCGACACCAGCGTGGCCGGCAGCATCTCCAGCCGCGCGCCGCGATACAGCTGGTCGGCCGAGGCGATCGGCACGCCGTCGACGGTGACCAGGTTGTAACGGCTGTCGAGGCCGCGGATGGTGGCGCGCTGGTAGACGTCGCGGTTCTTGGTCGGATCGCCGCCGCCGACCACCGACAGGCCCGGGATGCGCCGCGCCGCCTCGACGATGTTGAGGTCCGGCAGGCGGCCGATGTCGTCCTGGCTGACCGCGTCCATCACCTGGCGGGTGTTCTTTTTCGATTGCACGGTGGCGCGTTGGGCGGCGCGGAAACCGCTGACGACCACGCTTTGCATCTCGGCCGGCGTGTCGGCGGGTGGGGCATAGACGGCGTCGTCGGCCGCTTGCTGGGCGAAGGCGGTGCATTGCAGCGCGGGCAGCGCTTGCAGGGTGGCCAGGACGGCGGCGGCGATCGGACGCAACAAAAACGCCGGGCGGCGGGACAGCTGAATCGGGGACATGGAACGGACTCCAGGGTAGGTTCTGCGATGGGCTCGCTGGCTGGGACGGTGTGTCCTGCCGCGTTATCGTCCTGGCAAATTCTACGGAGGAGCGGGGCGGGCCTGTGGCGTTTCACCGTGAAACTTACCTGTGAATTGCAGCGCGCTTCACCTGCTTTTCGACACCGTTTTTCACCTGCTTTCCACCCCTCCCCATAGGGCGGCCG
>DATMSN010001269.1:0-1869 GCA_035565375.1 Duganella sp.
CCGGCCCCCATCCGAGCGCCAGGCGGGCGCACAGCGAACCGCCGTCGGCGGACCTCGCCTACAACATCACGGCCAGGCAGCACGGGCTGACCATCAACGGCACGGCCGCGGTGCAATGGCGCGCCGGCGACGGCAAATACTCGCTGGCGGTGGAAAGCCGCGCCGCCATCTTCGGCAAGATCCTCGAGACGCGCAGCGAAGGGCTGATCGACGACTACGGCCTGGCGCCGGTGGCGTTCTACGAAAAGCGCTTCCGCAAGGAGGCCAACACCACCAGCTTCAAGCGCGACGCCAAGACCATCAGCTTCAGCGTCGGCGACGAGACCTACCCGATCAAGGGCGGCGAGCAGGACCGGGCCAGCATCCAGTGGCAGATCGCCTCGCAGGCGCGGGCGGCGCCGGACAAGTTCAAGCCGGGCAGCGAATGGTCGTACTTTGTGGCCGGCCGCCGCGACGCCGAGCAGTGGAGCTTCAAGGTGGCCAACGTCGAACCGGTGCAGACCGGCGGCGGCGAGGTCAGCGCCGTGCACCTGGTGCGCGGGCCGCTGGCCGACGACAAGGGCTCGCAGGTGGACCTGTGGCTGGCGCCGTCGATGGACTGGTACCCGGTGCGGGTGGTGTTCAAGGACGCCGACGGCGACTTCGTCGACCAGACCCTGGACAAGGTTGTCAAAAAATAAACTCCGGGGTCAGGTCCACCATTTCTACACGAGCCCGGCCGTATTGGCGCGGCCGTGCGCCCGTGCGCGCGCCGTAACGTTCAGGCCGTGTAGAAATGGCGGACCTGACCCCGCCCGCCTGCTATACTGACGCCCCCGCGATGATGATGCTTTGTTGCACGATTTGCAATCGCGTTGCGACCAGAATGGCAAAGAATGATTGAACCTATAACAAGTGAGTCCGCGTCCGATCCGGCGCTGGACCAGCAAGACACGCAAAACAGCCTCCAGGCCCACTTCAAGCCGAACATCTCGGCCGACGAAATCGAGCAGGTCTACCACCTGAAACGCGCGCAGCCGCTGCTGCAGGTGTTCACGGCGCTATTCCACGGCGGTTTCGACGGCGTGCTGGTGCGCCTGCTGGTGCTGCGCGAGCTGGCCGCCGACACCGCCTCGGCCAGCTTCACGCGCGCCGACATCAACACCCGCCTGGCCTATCTGCTGCCCGAGAGCCTGGAGACGGTCCTGATGCGCCTGCGCACCAACCAGCTGCTGGCCTGGGACGCGCAGCACGCCGTCTACCGCGTCACGCCGATGGCGCGCAACGTGCTGTCGGCGATCGACGCGCTGCTGGCGATGGGCAAGGAGGAAGATCCGGCCGACATGGGCTATCTGCTGTCGCAGGTGGCCGGCGCCCAGGTGATGGGCGGCGTCACCGTCGACCAGCTGCAGCACCTGCTGGGGCGCCTGGTGGAATTGACCGAGGAGTTCTCCGACGCCATCGCCTCCGGCTCCGAGTTCCGCCTGCGCGCCTCGCAGGCCAAGTGGCACATGGCCTGCGACTGGGTCGAGAAGGGCTCCGAGATCCTGCGCGCCATCCTGGCCGACGAAAACGCCGACAGCGCCACCCACCGCGCGGCGCAGGCGATCGGCCGCGCGCAATCGGCGCTGCTCAACATGCAGGGCATGTTCTCGCGCGCGCTCAACCAGATCGAGCGCCAGCGCGTGCACCTGGGCCAGTCCGGCCTGTCGACCACCGACATCAAGCGCTGGCTGCTGCTGCACGAGGACCTGGCCTCGCTGGCCGAAGGCGCCATCGACCAGCCGGTGGTGCCGCTGTTTATCACGCCGGCCGAGATGATCGACGTCGCCGAGACCGAGCTGCTGGCCGACCGCGCCGTCAGCGCCGTCGCCGGCGGCCTGCCGTCCG
>DATMSN010001270.1:0-8290 GCA_035565375.1 Duganella sp.
GCGCGTCAGTAGGTGAACAGGACGCCGCGGCCGGGGCCGGACAGGAACACGCGTCCGGGGACGGTCTGGTCGGCCGCCAAGGTGCCCATACCGCCGAACTGGTGCTTGTCATCGTTGACGCGGCGCCAGCTGGCGCCACCGTCGTCGGAGCGGTGCAGGCCCCACACCCCGTTGATCGTGCCCACCACATACACCGAGGACGAATACTGCGCGCCGGCGGGCGCCTTGCCCAATGCGATGGAAGTGGCGCCGTAGACTTGGGGCACCCAACTGGACTCGCTGCCCCAGATCGGCGCGGCCGCCGTCAGCCTGGTCCAGGTCGCGCCGGAATCGACCGAGTGCAGGATGCTCTGTCCGTCAGCCACCCAGATATCGCCCTCCGCGTTCGGATTGACCGCCACCGACGAGGCGTAGAAGTCCGAGGTCCAGGATTTGGCCGCGAACGTGGCGCTCTCGGTGAAGGTCTTGCCGCCGTCGGTGGAGGTGTAGAAGTGCGCCGTCTCGGACCATTGCGTCCACCATGCGCCGCCGGAGTTGTAGGCATAGACCTTGTTTGGATTCTTGCGGTCGGCCACCACCCGGTAGCCGCGGTCGATCCCCATCGACGCCAGGGCCGGCAGGTTGGTGTAAGTCCAGCTGGCGCCGCCGTCGGTCGTATAGGCCGGGGCCGCATGCGACGGCGCCCAGACGATATGGCCCGGTTTGGTGACGGCCAGATTCGACGCACCGCTCTGGTGGGCCTGCGCGTCCGGATGGTTGGCGGCGAACTCGGTCCACGTCAGGCCGGCATCGGTGGAGTAGACCCCGATCCTGCTCGGGTGGTCCCAGCTGGCGGTGCCGATCGCCGCGATATAGGACGGATTGGACCAGGCCATGTCCGCGCTGTGGCCGTTGCCGAACACGCCGGGATTGCGTGTCGGCCTCTTGAGCAGTTCGGTCTGCACGCGCATGCCGATGTCGCCCGCGCTGATGAGCAGGCTATAGGGGGCGCCGACGGGCGGCGCCATCAGCGCGTTGGTGGCGGTTTCCTCGAGGCCGGTGACATCGAGGTTCCAGCTCGGCTTGGCCGCCGACGCGTTTCTGGTTTCCCACACCCCGCCGCCAAACACGTGCAGGATGCGTTCCGGGTTGTTCGGGTCGATCTCGACATCGTCGATCCAGCCGGAGAAATCCACGTCGGACGGGCTGTGCGGCGTGGTGGAGGCGATTTCGCGCCAGGTCGCGCCGGCGTCGTCGGACAACTGCACCACCGGCTGGCCGTCCCAGTTGCCCCAGCTATTGGTGACACCGAGTGCGATGCGGGTGCTGGCGCCGGTGCCGGACACCGACAGGCCGCCCATGCCAAAGCTGGTCCACTGGGTCGGCGCATAGCTCTTGAGCAGCGTCCAATTGCTGCCGTCGAACTTGTACAGCGCGGCGGCGCCGCCGGCGCCCGGTCCCGCGCCCTGCGTGAACGCCACGTACATCATGCCGTCCTTGGCGCGCACCATGTGCGGGATGTTGTAGCCGGCGACAGCGCCGGGGACCGCGATGCCGGTCCAGCTGGCGCCGCCGTTGGTGGACTTGTACATGGTCTGCGCCAGTCCCGCCATGGCGCCATAGTCCGCCCCCACCGCCGTGTAGATGGTCTGGGTGGCGCTGCCGCTACCCTTGGTCGAGGTGTCGAAGACCACCTGTTCGACACCGACCACGCCGCCCTGGGGAACGGAATCGATTTGCGCCTTGTTCATTTTGAGCGTCGACAGCGCCCCCACCTGCTGCCAGGTCAGGCCGCGGTCGGCGCTCTTCCACAGGCCGGCCGTGCGCGTCGCGTAGAACAGGATCGCGGGATTATTGGGGTCCACCATCATCCGTTCGCCGACGGCGCGGGCGCCGTTGTTGGCGCCGACCGGGAATGGCAGGTCGACGTGGGTCCAGTTGTCGCCGCGATCGCTGGAGATGTACAAACGGGCTTTGGAATCCTCCGCGATGTACAGGCCGGTGCTCATATAGACCAGCTTGTCGTCGTTCGGATCGAGGGCGATGCTCTCGCTGCCTTCGAAGAAGCTCTCGTCGACACCGAAGCCGTCGGTGATCGGCACCCAGGTCGAGGCCGCGGCGTCCCAACGATAGGCGCCACCGATGTCGGTGCGCGCGTACAAGACGTCCGGGCTGGTGGGATGGAAGATCACGCCGGGCACGTAACCGCCGCCGCCGAATTTCACGTTCGCCCATCGGGCCGGCCCTGCCGCCCTCGCGGTTGCGCCGCCCACGGTGACCGAGGCGGCCGTCATCACCGATGGATCGCCGTCACCACCCCCACCACCACCGCAGCCCGCCGCCAGGATCGACAGCACGCTCGTGAGCACAATGCTTTTCTTATTTTTCACACTCAGTCTCCAGGAAATTTAATAATCGTAATTACCGGCATGACGGTCGACGCCACTTTGCGCGAAGCGCTCGCCACCAATACCGACGGCTTACTGGAAGGATTCTGCATGAGACACAATTGCAGTGCCATTACAAAAAACGTCAATACGCGGTATTAAATCGATTATTAAATCCTGGATGTGAAAGCCGATGGGCGGCCACGCCGCCGGGCAGGCCGGGCCCCCGGGGCGGATTGGCGGGTGTATTCCCGTGCGCTGGCCGCCTTTATTCGGCGGTTTGGGTCGACGGTTCGATGCGCGTGACCAACACCGCGGCGATGCGCCGCTCGACCACCTCGATCACCTCGAACCGCAAGCCGTCGACCTCGACCGCCTCGCCGACCGACGGCAAGCTGCCGAACCGCTCCAGCATGAACCCGGCCAGGGACGTGTAATCATCGGTCTCGCTGATCAGCGCGTCCGTCTCCAGCACCTGCTCCAGATAGTGTAGATCCGCCGTGCCGGCCACGCGCCAGCAATCCGGCCCCTGCGGCTGCACGTCCGGCAGCTCGTCCTCATCGGGGAACTCGCCGGCGATCGCCTCCAGGATATCGATCGGCGTCACCAGCCCCTGGATCGTGCCGTATTCATCGGCGATCAGCACCAGTTGTCCGCGTGAACGCTTCAGCGTCTCCATGATCTTCAGCACGCCGCTGGCCTCCGGCATGATGATCGGCGCGCGGATATCCTCGTCCGGGATCTCGACGCCGCGCGCCAGATTGGCCATCAAGTCCTTGGCGCGCACCACGCCGATGATGTTGTCCAGCTGGCCCCGGCTGACCGGGAAGAAACTGTGCGGCGTCTTCAGGATCTGCCCCTGGATCGTGGCCGTGTCCGCATCCAGATCGATCCACGAAATGCTCGATCGCACCGTCATGATCGAACGGATCGACCGCTGCGACAAGCTGAGCACGCCGCTGACCATGTTGCGCTCCTCCTGCTCGAACGCTTCCGGCGCCACGGTGTCGCCGGCGTCGGCTTCGTCGCCGCCGGCGGCGACGCGTTTTTTGCTACCAAGCAGACGCAGCACCGCGTCGGCGGTGCGGTCGCGCAAGGGAATGCGCGACTCCCGGCTGACGAAGTTGCGGCGCGCCAGCTGGTTCAGCGCCTCGATCACCACCGAGAAGCCGATGGCGGCGTACAGATAGCCCTTCGGAATATGGAAGCCGAAGCCTTCGGCGATCAGGCTCAGGCCGATCATCAGCAGGAAGCTCAGGCACAGCACCACCACCGTCGGATGGGCGTTGACGAAGCGCGTGAGCGGTTTGGAGGCCAGCAGCATGACGCCCATCGAGATGACGACGGCGGCCATCATCACGCCAAGCTGGTCGACCATGCCGACGGCGGTGATGACGGCGTCGAGCGAAAACACGGCGTCGAGCACGATGATTTGCGCGACGACCGCGCCGAAACCGGCATAGGCCTTCGATCCGCCCTGCGCGTGCACCTTGCCCTCGACCCGCTCGTGCAGCTCCATCGTGGCCTTGAACAGCAGGAAGAAGCCGCCCAGCAGCAGGATCAAATCGCGCCCGGAGAACGTCAGCGAGGCGATCGAGAACAGCGGTTCGGTCAGCGTGACCAGCCACGACATCACACTTAGCAAGCCCAGCCGCATCAGCATCGCCAGGCTCAGGCCGACCAGCCTCGCCTTGTCGCGCTGCTCGGGCGCCAGCTTATCGGCCAGAATCGCGATGAAGATGAGATTGTCGACGCCGAGTACGATTTCGAGAACGATTAACGCAAACAGACCGACCCAAATGTTTGGGTCGAATAGCCATTCCATGCCTTGCCTTCCAGTGTGGGCGAAGCACGCATTGTAAACCACGCCGGCCCGCCGTTTGATTGGCGGTGATCAGGCCTGATCAGCTTTCATTGATGAAGTCAATAACGTTCTCGGTCGCGACAGGCGTTTCGAGCACCCTTTGGACCTTGATCCGGTTGAGGGTGACGGTCCTGACCGGCATTTCCCGCTCGGCTGTGATGCGGCATACGAATTTCGCCTCGCCCACGGTGATGTTACTTACGTGCAACCCTTCGATCGGCGTGAGCCGGCGTTCGTAGGTCGGCACCAGGTTCTTCCACTGATAAAGCACGTCGGTTTCCACGCACAGCACGCCGCCGGCGACCTTGGTCGCGCTGACGTTGGACATGTGGATATTGCGCACGTAGCCGCCGCGCCGTTCGTTGGTCTTGACGTACAGCAGATTGTTGATGGTGCTGGCCGTGGCCGAATCGGCGGCGTCGAAGTGGCAATTATCGACCAGCACGTTCTCGATGCCGGCCGACAGCTCGCTACCGATGGCGATCAGCTGGTGGCCGTTCTTGATGCGGCAATTACGCATGACGATGTTCCTGGACGGCACGCCAAGCCGCCAGGCATCGCGGTCGCGGCCGGATTTGACGGAGATGGCGTCGTCGCCCTGGTCGAACACGCAGTCTTCGATGAGCACGTTCTGCGTCATTTCCGGGTCGACGCCGTCGTTGTTGTGGCCGTGGGCCTTGATCTTGACGCGGCGGATGACGACATCGCGGCACAGCAACGGATGCAGCACCCAGAACGGGCTATCCTCGATGCTGATGTCCTCGACCAGCACGTGGCGGCAGCGGTTGAACTGGATAAATTGCGGCCGCAGGTTGGCTGCGCCGGTGGTCATCTGGCGTTCGCCGACGGGCGCGTCCCTGGCGGCCAGGTGGTACAACGCGACAAGCGCGTCCATGTGGGGCTTGGGGCGCTTGTACCACTCGCGCCAGACGTCGAGCTTGGCCTTCAGCTTGCCTTCGCCGGTGATGGCGACGTTGTCGCACTCGAGCGCGTAGACCAGCGGCGAGTAGTTGTAGCATTCCAGGCCCTCCCAACTGCTGGCGACGGCCGGCAGGTAGTCGGCGGGATGCTCGGAGAACAGCAAGGTGGCGCCCTTGGCGAGGTGCAGGTTGACATTGCTTTTGAGGTGGATCTTGGCGGTCGGCCAGACGCCTGGCGGTATGACGACGATGCCGGAGCCGGCCGCGTTGGCGGCGCTGATCGCGGCGGCGATGGCGGCCGAGGTTTTGCGCTGGTCGCGCGGATCGGCGTCGAAGTCGGTGATCGGGAAACGCGGGCTGGCGGAAAAGTCGGGGATGGAGATGGCCGGCATGTCGAACGGCGCGCTGACGCGGACTTGCAGCTGACGGTGCGCGCCGCCGAATGGCATGGCGGCGCAGGCGCTGAGCAAGGGCACGGCGAAACCGGCGAACAGCACCGTCCGCCGCGACATCGGATGGGTCATGACATTCTCCTGGATTAAGTCGGCGCAACGGATGGTAGAGCAAGTCCGATGCCGTCACGCCTACCTGCGAGAAATACTCATGATCGTGACCGATAAACTCCGGGGTCCACTCCGGGGTCAGGTCTAACAATGCTACACGGGCTGGGCCGTCGGCGCTGTTTTTGGCGTTGCCGGCGGCTCGTCGATGGCGGATTACGCTGCGCTAATCCGCCCTACGTGGAACAACACTTGGTATGCTACCCGGCCATTTGCATGGACTATGCCGTTAGCGGCATTTTTTCAAGCAGCTTGTCCAGCGTGATCGGGTAGTCGCGCACCCGCACGCCCGTGGCGTTGTAGACCGCGTTTGCAATCGCCGCGCCCACGCCGCAGATGCCCAGCTCGCCCACGCCCTTGGCCTTCATCGGCGACGAGATCGGGTCGGTCTCCTCCAGGAAAATCACTTCCTGATGGGGAATGTCGGCGTGCACTGGCACCTCGTACCCCGCCAGATCGTGGTTGACGAAGAATCCGCCCCGCTTGTCCACCACCAGATGCTCCATCAGCGCGGCGCCGGCCCCCATCGTCATCGCGCCGATCACCTGGCTGCGCGCCGACTTGGGATTGAGGATGCGCCCCGCCGCGCACACCGCCAGCATGCGGCGGATGCGCGTTTCGCCGGTATAGGCGTCGACGGCGACCTCGACAAAGTGCGCGCCAAACGTCGATTGCTGGAACTTCTTGTCCAAGTCGCCGTATTCCATGGTGTCCTCGGCTACAATCTCGCCGTCCTGCGCGGCTTGCTGCAACGGCACGGCGCGGCCGCCGGCGCGGATCGAGCCGCCGCTGAATTCGGCCTCGGTCGCCGACAAACCCACCTTCTGCGCGATCGCCTCGCGCAGCTTGACGCAAGCCGCGTACACGCCGGCCGTGGAGCTGTTGCCGCCCCACTGCCCGCCCGAGCCGGCCGAGACCGGAAAATCGGAATCGCCCAGCTTGACCACCACCTTGTCGATCGGCAGCCCCATCATCTCGGCGGCGGTCTGGGCGATGATGGTGTAGCTGCCGGTGCCGATATCGGTCATGTCGGTCTCGACCGTGACGACGCCTTTGCTGTCGAGGCGCACGCGGGCGGCCGACTTCATCACCAGGTTGTTGCGGAACGCGGCGGCCACGCCCATGCCGACCAGCCAGCGGCCGTCGCGCACCTGGCCGGGCTGCACGCTGCGCGCGCTCCAGCCGAAGCGCTCGGCGCCGCTGCGCAGGCATTCGACGAAGCGCCGCTGCGAAAACTTGCGCTCGCGCTGGGCCGGATCGTGCGTGACGTCGTTGATGATGCGGAACGTCACCGGGTCCATCTTGAGTTTTTCCGCCAGCTCGTCGACGGCGATTTCCAGCGCCATCAAACCCGGCGCCTCGCCCGGCGCGCGCATCGCGTTGCCCTCCGGCAGATCGAGCACCGCCAGGCGCATCTTGGTCATGCGGTTGGCGCCGGCGTACAGCAGCTTGGTCTGCATGACCGCCGTTTCCGGCTTGCCGTCCGGCAGATCGCCGGACCAGCTTTCGTGGCCGATGGCGGTGATCTTGCCCTCCCTGCTGGCGCCGATGCGGATGCGCTGGATCGTGGCCGGCCGGTGCGTGGTGTTGTTGATCATCAGCGGCCGCTGCAGCGCGACCTTGACCGGCCGGTTGGCCGCCCTGGCGCCCAGCGCCGCCAGCACCGCTTCGCAGCGCACGAACAGCTTGCCGCCGAAGCCGCCGCCGATATAGGGCGACACCAGCCGCACCTTTTCCTTCGGGATGCCGAGCGTCCGGGCGACGTCGCCCTGGCCCCAGGCGATCATCTGGTTCGACGTGTACACGGTGAGCTTGTCGCCATCCCACCTGGCGATGGCGGCGTGCGGCTCCATCATTGCGTGCGACTGGTCGGGCGTGGTGTAGGTGGCGTCGATGCGCACCGGCGCCGAGGCGAAGGCGCTGGCGAAATCGCCCACCTTGGTGTCGGCCTCCTCCTTGTCCTTGGACGGCATGGCCTTGTCTTTTTCCTTGGCCAGGTCGTAGGCGCCCTTGGCGGCGGCGTACTTGACGTGCACCAGTTGCGCCGCCGCGCGCGCCTGCTCGAACGTCTCGGCCACCACCAGCGCGACCGCCTGGTGGTAGTGCTGGATGTCCGGCCCGCCCAGCAGCTTGGCGGTGTTCATCTTGCCCTTGCCGAGCTTGCCGGCGTTGTCGGCGGTGACGATGGCGAGGACGCCGGGCGCGCGCTTGGCGGCGGCCAGGTCCATGGACACGATGCGTCCCTTGGCGATGGCGGCGCCGACCACGTAGCCATAGGCGGCGTTGGGCGCGGCCTCGTGCTGCTCATAGGCGTACGGCGCGGTGCCGGTGGTCTTGAACGGGCCGTCGATGCGGTCCAGGGGCTTGCCGACGAGCTTGAGCTGGTCGATCGGATTGGTGGTGGCTGGAGTGGTGAATTTCATCGCGTCAGGCTTTCTTCGCTTCCGCCAGCACCGATTCTATCGTGCGCTGAACCAGGGTGATCTTGAAGGCGTTCTCGTGGGTCGTCTTGGCGCCGGCCAGCAACTGCGCGGCCACCGCCTTGGCGCCGCGCGCCATGCTGTCGTCGGCGCCCGGCAT
>DATMSN010001271.1:0-3193 GCA_035565375.1 Duganella sp.
GGATTAGCGGGCGAGGCCCGCTAATCCGCCCTCGTGTTTTAGAAGAACGCCCAGGGTAGCGCGCCCCAAAAAAAATGCCGGCTAGGCCGGCATTGGAATATGTTGCGTGGAGAAGCTTACACGGCGTCGGCGCCGGTCTCGCCGGTGCGGATGCGGATCACCTGCTCGACGTTCTGCACGAAGATCTTGCCGTCGCCGATCTTGCCGGTGCGCGCGGCCTTGATGATGGCGTCGACCACTTGCTCGGCCACGCCGTCGTCGACGACCACTTCCACCTTGACCTTCGGCAGGAAGTCGACGACGTATTCCGCGCCGCGATACAGTTCGGTATGGCCCTTCTGGCGGCCGAAACCCTTGACTTCGGTGACCGTCAGGCCGGTGACGTTGACTTCAGCCAGCGCTTCACGCACCTCGTCCAATTTGAACGGCTTAATCACAGCGGTAATCTGTTTCATGACTTCTCCTTATGGGCAATCTAAATTCAACAATCTGTAGCCGGCGTTCCGCAAGCGATTAAGTATATTGTAATCGACAACTCCCGACTGTCCACTCCCGACTGAAAAACCAGCCGAAAATGCGCCCTTTTACCCATTTTTACCTATTCTTGCACCGGAATGGAGCGTAATTCGGCCATCCAGACCGCGCTTTGCGCGTCGCTCGGCGCGCGCCAGTCGCCCCGCGGCGACAACGATCCGCCGCTGCCGACCTTGGGCGCGTTCGGCACGCAGCTGCGCTTGAACTGGCTGGTGCGGAAGAAGCGGTCGAGGAAGATGCCGAGGTTTTTCTTGATCGCCGCCAGGTCGTACTGGTTGCGCGTGACGTGGTCGCCATCCGGCCAGCGTCCCTGCTCCCGGTCCTGCCACGCGTTGAGCGACAGGAACGCCACCTTCGACGGCCGGAAGCCGAACCGCAGCACGTAGTACAGATTGAAATCCTGCAGCTCGTACGGGCCGATCGTGCTTTCGGTGCGCTGCTCCGGCTGGCCCTCGGCCGTGCCCGGCACCAGTTCGGGACTGATTTCGGTGGCCAGGATGTTGAGCAGCACCTGCGCGTCGTTGCGGCCGATGACGCCCGACTCCGCCACCCAGCGCACCAGGTGCGAGATCAGCGTCTTCGGCACGCTGGCGTTGACGTTGTAGTGCGACATGTGATCGCCGACCCCGTAGGTGCACCAGCCCAGCGCCAGCTCGCTCAGGTCGCCCGTGCCGACGACGATGGCGTTGTGGTGGTTGGCCAGCCGGAACAGGTGGTTGGTGCGCTCGCCGGCCTGCACGTTCTCGAACGTGATGTCGTACTGCGCCTGCCCCTCCGAATACGGATGGTTCAAGTCCTTGAGCATCTGGACGCAGCTGGGGCGGATGTCGATTTCCTGCGCCGAGCAGCCCACCAGTTTCATCAGCGCGTGCGCCTGCGTCAACGTCCGTTCGCTGGTGGCGAAGCCGGGCATCGTGTACGCCAGGATGTTGGTGCGCGGCAGCTTGAGCTTGTCCATCACGCGCGCGCACACCAGCAGCGCGTGCGTCGAGTCGAGCCCGCCGGAGACGCCGATCACCACCTTCTTGATGCCGCTCGACGTCAGGCGCTGCGCCAGCGCCTGCACCTGGATGTTGTAGACCTCGTTGCAGCGCTCGTCGCGCCGGCGCGCGTCGGCCGGCACGTACGGGAAGCGTTCGACGCAGCGCTTGAGCGCCAGCGGTTCGCCGCGCCCGATCTCGAGCTCGAAGAACACCGTGCGGAATTTGTTGACCTCGGCCGCGTGGCGCTGCACCGATTGCGCGAACGTGTTCATGCGCATGCGCTCGCGCGACAGGCGTTCGAGGTCGATATCGGCGAAGGTCAGGCTGGCCTCGTCGGTGAAGCGCTTGGACTCGGCCAGCATGTCGCCGTTCTCGCAGATCACGCCCTGGCCGTCCCAGGCCAGGTCGGTGCTCGACTCGCCGCCGCCGGCCGAGGTGTACAGATAGGCGGCGATGCAGCGCGCCGACTGCTGCGACACCAGCTGGTTGCGGTAGCCGGCCTTGCCCACCAGCGCGTTCGACGCCGACAGGTTGACCAGCACCGTGGCGCCGGCCAAGGCCGCGAACGACGACGGCGGGATCGGCACCCACACGTCCTCGCAGATCTCGACATGGAATTTCAACAGCGGCATGTCGGCCACCTCGAACAGCAGGCCCGAGCCGAATTGCACGCGCTCGCCCAGCAGATCGATCTCGGTGGCGACCGCGTAGTCGCCGCTGCTGAACTGGCGCGCGTCGTAGAACTCGCCGTAGTTCGGCAGGTAGCTCTTCGGCACCACGCCCTGGATCTGGCCGTTCGCGATGACCACCGCGCAGTTGTACAACTGGTGCTCGACGCGCAGCGGCGCGCCCACCACCAAGGCCATTTTCCACTGCGTCGACGCGGCGACGATGGCGTCGAGCGCCTCGAGGCAACCGTCGAGCAAGGCGCGCTGGTGGAACAGGTCGTCGCAGGTGTAGGCCGACAGGCCCAGCTCGGGAAACGCCACCAGCGCCGCGCCCTGCGCAGCCGCCTGTTCGGCCAGGGCGATGGTCTGCGCGGCGTTGTGCAGCGGATCGGCGATGCGGCACACCGGCGCCGCGATCGCCACGCGGGCGAAATCGTGCGTGTACAAATTGAGGAAATGGGAGCTCATGTAAAGTCTTTCGCGTGCGCAACGGACGAACAAAAGCCAATTATCGCACGGCCATGCAAGCGCCGCCGCCGACGGATCAGCGCCAGATAGGCTAGACTGGCGCCAACATTAGAGCTGGAGCAAAGCGTGTCAGAAGCAGAGTTTTCGATCATCGATACACTGGAAAGCGTGGACCGGGCGCAATGGCAAGCCATCGCCGGCGACAACCCGACCCTGGCCTACGCCTTCCTGCACGCGCTGCACGAGACCCGCTGCGCCTCGGCGCAAACCGGCTGGACGCCGCGCTATCTGGTGATGCACCGCGACGGCGCGCTGGCGGCGGCCATGCCGCTGTACCTGAAGGATCACAGCCGTGGCGAGTACGTGTTCGACCACGCCTGGGCCGACGCCTTCCACCGCAACGGCCTGCCCTACTATCCGAAGCTGCTGTCGGCGGTGCCGTTCACACCGGTGACCGGCAGCCGCCTGCTGGCGCACACGCAGGAGGACAGGCAACTGCTGGCGCGCGCCGCGCTGCAGGTGGCGCGACAGCTGGGCACC
>DATMSN010001272.1:0-4944 GCA_035565375.1 Duganella sp.
GGCGGCCGGCTCGGTGCTGCTGATCCTGATAGCGGTGTTTGCCAGCGGCAAGCTCGCGATGTGGGCGCTGCTGATGGTTGGCCTGTGTAATTCCATCATGTTCCCGACCATCTTCAGCATGGCGCTGCACAAGCTCGGTCCGGCCACCGGGCAGGGCTCCGGCCTGCTGTGCATGGCCATCGTCGGCGGCGCCATCGTGCCGTTCGGCCAGGGCCTGCTGGCCGACGCGGTCGGCGTGCAATGGTCGTTCCTGCTGCCGATCCTGTGCTACCTGTATGTGCTGTTCTATGGTCTGAAATACGCCGGCATGTACCTCTCGGACAAGCCGGCCTAAAGCCGCATCCGCCGCGCCGGGACACGCCGACCGCGTGCCATCATGCCGCCTGCGGCGGACATTTCGCACCGGTCCGTTGTTGGAAAAGCTCGCCTCGGCGAGCTTTTTTGTTATGACGTGGGAAAGCAGAACGCGGACGCGCTCGCGGTACGCTAAAGTATGGCTATCAAGTCATCGGCTTGGGCGTCGCTCAGCTATCGGAGAACATGTCGTGAACATCGGTAAGGAAGAAGTAACGGGGAATCCTTCGCTGGCAGGGTGGATCTATCAATGCGAGGTGTCGGTATGGGCCGCATTGGAGTTGATGTTAGTACAGCGGCTGGCTGCGGTGGTGCAGCTTGAACCTGCTTCGCAAGAGGATATTGAAGCCGAAGTGGATGCTCCTCGGGCAGCATCAAGGATTGCCACGTCGTCCGCCCTGCTCGTGATACAAGCGAAGCTGCGGCGCTCGGGGCAATGGACTCCCGCACTATTGAAAGCAATGGTTGAACATGGGACGAGGCGACTATCGGCCATTAAGCGATTGGAGGCGGCGGACGTACGCTACGTCCTGGTGACAAGCGCCGACGTCAATTCACAGCTGCAGCCGTTGATGGTGCAAGACTTCATCGAGGAGCCCGAGACATCGAATTTGCCTGTCGAGGTGTTCGGTGTAACTTTGGCGAAAGACGCTGCCAAACGGTTTTCAATTCTTGGCCTGCATACCGAACAGCGTATCGGCGAGCGGATCGAACGAATTCTGATGAGTTCGCTAAGCGTGCCCCAGCCGTTTTTGGATAGCTGCCGAAAGCGCTTGCGTGAAGAGGCCATGATGAGGATGAGCCAGGGATCGGCCTGGCTGCGGGAAGAATTAGAGGTCGTTATTCGGGCCAGCGGCGGCGCGATTCCCTCGGACGTCACTGACGCATATGTTGAACCCAGCTGCTGGAATGAGATTGTTCATCAGATGGATAATAAGCACGCCGTCGTGTTGGTGGGCCCATCGGGGACGGGAAAAACCACCACCGCCTGGACACTGGCAAAGTATCTGAAATCGCGATTTGGTGGATTGGACGTGGTGCTGGCCGACAGTCCGGCCGCGATCCGATCGTGCCGTAACGAAGGCCCCACGTTGTTCTATCTGGACGACCCATGGGGAAAATACCAGATCACCAAGGATCGTCATCCCTGGGCCATCGAGCTGCCCGGGTTCCTGCATCAAGCCAGCGCCCACCGCATGTTCATCGTCACGACACGTTCCGATATATTCAAAGAGGCCGTGGGTAGTTCTGAAACATTTTCCCGATGGGAGCTGCAGCTCGGTTCGCAAAGCTATGGCGCAAGCCAGCGGATTCAGCTCTATAAAAACCGGCTGGCGCAGTTACCCAATGGCACGCTTAAAACCGCGGCGCTCGATGCGCGTGACAGAGTCCTGGACGTACTCGACACGCCGTTTGAAATCGACCGTTTCTTCAAACACGTCCAGTCCGGGGTGGATAAAGGCGACACGAGCGAGGCCATGTTTGTCGCACGTGTGCTCACGAGTACCCAGCGCGATGCGATCGAAGTAGAGGTCAAGCAGCTCGTTGCCACGCGGGCATCCGAACATTGGGCGGCGGTGCTGTGGGCGCTGCTGGCGGCGCATGGTGGCGTGGACAGGGCCGAGCTTCCCGACATCCGTCGAAAGTTGGCGCATCGCGATTCCACGTTCAAGTCGGGATTGGATACGTTGCTCGATGCGCTCGTTGCGGGAGGCAGCCTGCGTCAGCTCGGCAGCAAGGTCCGTTATGCGCACCCGAGAGTCGAACTTGGCTTAATGGCTGCGATGCTGGCCCAATCCGAAATTGTCGAGGATGCGCTAGGCACGTTGCTGTTGGTGCTGGTGGATCTCGACAAGAGCGGAGTCGGTCGTGGCGGAGAGGCGGCAACGCGGGTATACGCCCGCATGCTGCAAGACACGCCATGGCATTTCATCGCGCCCGAGGTGCAGGCGGCCATCGATCGCTGGCTTGAGCACGCCCTCGGGACGACGGATGCCGACTATCCGGCGCTGCTCCAGTTGGCGGCTTCAACCGGCTCGGACAAATCACTGCCCGCCGAAGTGGCGCGCTGGCTCACCATGGAAGCAACTAAAAGATACCGTCGGTCGCTGCACGAGTGGGAGGAGCCGGCTTGCTCCGAGCAGTGGTACGCGCGGATCGGCACGCATGCCTGCACACGTCACATTTGTATGCAGTTCATCACCAGGGTGCTGCCGTTCAGTAGCGTCAACTATACGGAAGTGATGGCCGACTCCTTGCACAAGTGGGCATGCGGATTGGGTGATGCGTGGCGGCAAGCCGCGCTTGACATGGTTGACAATCCAGACTTGCGCAATGGACAGTCGATCGCTTACGGCGCAATGCTCTATCGGGAAAATCGGGCGGAGCTGCTCGAGACAGCGTTGGGCGTGTTGCGCTCGCGGGCGCCCGCAAAA
This sequence comes from Duganella sp., assembly GCA_035565375.1. Taxonomy (GTDB): domain Bacteria; phylum Pseudomonadota; class Gammaproteobacteria; order Burkholderiales; family Burkholderiaceae_D; genus Rugamonas. The sequence goes on from DATMSN010001272.1 coordinate 2,790, forward strand.
TACACTGAGGCCGAAATGTGGGCAATCGAGGACGGGTATTTCGACGAAGACGAGCAGGAGGATTACGATTACCACGTCCCAGGCGAGGCCGCGATGCAAATCTGCCTGGCATACGTCGCACGAGTGAGGGCGGAAGGAGACTGGCGCGGGCTCGCGACATCCGGGCTGCTTGCTGAATTGCCTCAGTATTGGGCTGCGGCGATATCCTGGACGGGGGCCGTCGAAGCATGCAAGGAAGAGTTGATATCGTTATTCGATTGCGCGCTGGAATTGCGCGACGAGCGCACGGCATGGCGCGTGGCGCAAAGGTTTTGGTTGCCTGAGTTTGAATCGCGCCTGCGATCCAGCCTGCGAACCGGGCATTTGACAGATCCGGCGCACCGCGAAGTGGTGCAGTGCGCCTTGGTGGCAGCGAGCGATGTGCTTAACGACGAGATCGCGTTCCAGTTGAAGCAGCGCGAGAAAAAAAGGCTATGCGAACTCTTGTTTGAGATCAGCCACGCCCGCTTGTTTGGTGAGTTGAGTGATTTAAGACGCGAGCATGATCGATTCGTCGCGGCGCTGCCGGAGCCCTGCAAGGAGCTGTCCGATGTTTTTGCCGCGGAGATGGTATCCGATGTGTCATTGTCGGACGAGGCGCTCGCGATAGCGGCCCAGGCCATCGTTGAGTGCACTGGGTATCTGCAGGCGCTTCTACTGCGAGCCGCCGCTGCGCGCGGGCCTGTGCCCGTTGGGCTTATAAATGACATTCTCGGATCCGGCGAACCTGAAACAGCAATATTGGGTCTACGTGTCGCGAAGGAGGCGGGTTTGTGCGGCCTGGTCGAGAACGCAATCGCCCATTCCCGTGCGGATGTGCGCTGCCTGGCATTTGAGTTTATGGTCGAAAAAAATGGCGGGGAAGTCGCGCCGCAATGGTTGTCGTTGGCAAGTGATAAAAGCGGCCGCGTGCGAAAGGCCCTGGCCTTGGCGCTCGAGGCGTGTCCGCTGGACGATGCGCAAGCCGAACTGGTGCGGCTGTGCGGCGATCAATGGATTTCACAGCCGGACACGTGGCGCCACGACGTGTTCCCGGTGGCACGCGCGGCTGCCCGGGCGCTGGGCGGCGTGACCTCCATCGGCGACGTCGATGCGGCGCAGCTGCTCGATCTGGCACGTCGTACCAATGATCCAGATATACAGAGTCACATTCATGCCGCGCTGGCCCGAAAGGCGAGCGACGACACACGGGCCGTTCTGGCGCGCGCCGCGTTTGACGGAGAAACAAAGCTGCTGCGCGTCAGTGCTATGCGCGCGCTTGCCTGTGCCGGAGAAAACGTCGCCGAAGAAATACTTGCATCGTTGACATCGGCATGGTTGTCAACGTGTGATCCTGAATTGGCGGCTTGGGGCGCGGCGACTATTGGTCGCTGCGCGGCGCTGCCCCGGGTCGAAGAGACGTGCGGGCAACTGGCACGTTTGCCAACGCGCCGAGTGTTGTTGGTGGCCGTCGCATTTGGCTTACAGGAGCGTGATCCGGCACTGTCACAACGGGCGCTGGAATGGCTGCCCGCGCGGCATTCTGCGCGTTCGCTGTTTGCTGGTGGCAAGTGCTTGCCTTCCGAGGTCTTGGATGATCTTGGCGATATCGAAGTTGTAAATGTTGTCCTGACCTTTTGTGCCGATTTGGTTGAGGTGCGCGCGAAGGTTGCTTCTGTGTCAAGAGCTAATGGGTGATGCGCAGCGCTAGAACGCCAAAATCGAACATGGCCGCTTATTCAAATTTTTGGTATCTCCATAAAAATCAATGGCTTGCGAAGTCTGGATGTGGATTTTGTTTTTTGGATTGTATAAAATATCCAAAGGGATTATGATCTCGGGACGGTGACGCCGCGCGTCCACCTCCCCAACCCCCTAACGTTTATTTGAAGGAAGCACCATGAGCGACAATATCTTCACCGGCACCATTCCGGCCCTCATGACCCCCTGCACCCCCGAGCGCGCCCCCGATTTCGACGCGCTGGTGAAGAAGGGCCGCGAACTGGTCGACCTCGGCATGAGCGCGGTGGTGTATTGCGGCTCGATGGGCGACTGGCCGCTGCTGACCGAAGCGCAGCGCCAGGAGGGCGTGGCGCGCCTGGTCGCCGCCGGCGTGCCGACCATCGTCGGCACCGGC
>DATMSN010001273.1:0-2469 GCA_035565375.1 Duganella sp.
GGATACGGGCGTTCGCCACCGCGCTGGGCAACCGCCAGGCGATCGTCGTGCTGGAGCCGGACGCGCTGCCCCAGCTCGACTGCCTCGACGCCAACGGCAAGGCCGCCCGCCTGCAGTTGTTCCAGTACGCGGTGACGCAGTTCAAGAACCTGGCGACGCGGACCTCGCTCTACCTCGACATCGGCAACAGCTCCTGGCTGGCGCCGGCCGAAGCGGCGACCCGCCTGGCCAACGCCGGCATCGCCAACGCCCACGGTTTCTCGCTCAACGTGTCGAACTACCGCACCGACGCCGAAAGCAACGCCTACGGCATCGCCGTGAGCAACGCGCTGCAGCAGCAAAAAGGCTACGGCAAACCGTTCATCGTCGATACCAGCCGCAATGGCAACGGTCCCAACGGCACCCAGTGGTGCGACCCGGCCGGCCGCAAGCTCGGCGTGGTCTCGCGCATCAACCCGGCCGGCAGCCAGCCGGAAATGACGTTGTGGATCAAATCGCCCGGCGAGGCGGACGGTTGCGCGGCGGCGGCCGGCGCGTTCTCGCCGGAGCTGGCCTATAAACTGATCTACGGCTATTGAGGCATAAAAAAAAGGGCTTTGCCGTCGTGGCAAAGCCCTTTCTATAGGGATGGTTCGCTCCGGGTCAGGCCAGCGCGGCCGCCACCACGCCGTAGGCGCGATTGGCTTCGGTCAGCGAGAACGCCGACGGGCCGTCGACCAGCGCGTCGGTCGAGCGCTCGCTGCTGCGATAGGTGATCGGCAGCTGATAGCGGCGGCGCTCGTCTTCGCTGATCTTGCCGTCGTTGTTCAGGTCGGCCGCCGCGTGGTCCTTGTCGCGCACGCCCAGCACACCGTCTTCGCCGACGCCGGGCAAAGGCTCCGGCGACACCAGGCTTGCCGGCGTCTCGGTATCGAGACCGAACTTGGCCTGGAAGATCTGGGTTTCGGGACGCAGGGCCAGGCGCTTCAAGCCGTCGTCGAACTGTTTCAGCGCCTGCTTGAGGCCGTCGTCATCGGACTCGTTGACGGCCTTGACCATCGCGCTGGCCTTGTCGGCGGCGGTGACGGCGTTGCCCGCTTCGCTGGAGTCGACTTGCGCCGGGGCGTTAAAGCCAGGCAACGATAAATAAGCGGCGACGGAAGCGTTCAGCTCGACATTTTGCATGTCGGTCGATGGGTCGCGCTTTTTGTTCGGGTCGAGCGCCGCTTGTGCGATCACATCCGCAAACCGGGTGGCGCCACCTATGGCATTTATCATAATCATCATCGACTCCTGTATGGAGATTCCTCACAACACAATTCTATCAATAAATTTCCCTGTAAGCACCATTTTTAGCGGGTCGCAGCGGCAAAAAGTTGATTATTCGCACGAAAATCCGTGTTACTCATCGTTAAAATGTATCGGTTTTAAATTGCCATAGTTTCTATTCATAGCGATAACGGCGATGCGATAACCATGTCGGTTTTATTGGCCAGTCCACCTTGCGTGATTGGTCAGACCACCGTAGAATTGACCGCAGGAATTAGCAAACTTACATCGCCTTCCCGTAGGACGACCTGTACGACAGATTTTTGACCAACCGCGAGCTCGGCGCTTCCTGCGTCCTCCTCTCGGTGGCACGGCATACGCGAGGTGTGCCGACCGGCGACCGGCAAAGACCGGCGTTGTTGAACTCAATATCTGGAGACAAAATGCACACCTCACTACACAAAGCCGTGGCCGCCGCATGTTTTGCGCTGGCCGCCGGCGCCGCGCACGCGGCCGCCGATCCGCTGCACAACGCCATCATCACCGCGAGTTACAACGGCCAGCCCGGCGGCATGCTGGGCGCCGACCACCTGTTCGCCGATGAGGCGGGCAGCAATGTCAGCGGCCTCGATCCGATCGAGCCGGGCGCCGAATTCCTGACCGGCGACTACCTGCTGGCGTTCGACTTCGCCCCCGACGGCCGCCTGACCATCTTCAACAACGGCGCCCTGCCCGCCGGCGCCTACAGCGCCAGCTTCGATTTCGGCGCCACCCTGGCCGCGCCCATCACCGGCTTCAACGTGCTCGATGCCGGCGCCACCACCGGCACGCCGGTGCTCAACATCGTCAACGGCCATACCATCCGGATCGACCTGACGGACGTGGTCTGGAACGGCGACTTCAGCGCGCTAACGACCGCGATCACCTTGCAAGGACCGGTGGCGCCGGTGCCCGAACCGGCCGCCGCGTGGATGCTGCTGGCCGGCCTGGCCGGCATCGGCATGCTGGCCCGCCGCCGCCGCGACACTGCGACACCACGCTAACAACGCCCATCCAAACAAGGAGCACCAGATGAAACTGACTCGTTTCAGGGCCGCGCTACGCCTGTCCTGTTCACTGCCCGCAGCCGTAATGTTATCGCTGTTCGCCGCCACCGCCGTCAGCGCCGCCGCCATCGATCCCGCGCTGCAAACCGCGCCCGCCGACGGCTTCGCCGGCCAG
>DATMSN010001274.1:0-1583 GCA_035565375.1 Duganella sp.
CGGATCTGGCGGGCCGCCTCCAGCCCGTCCATGACCGGCATCTGGATATCCATCAACACGATGTCGTAGTGGCCCAGGCTCACCATATCGACCGCCTGCCGCCCATTGACCGCCTCGACGACCTCGATCCCCTCGCTGCGCAAAAGCTCGCTGGCGAATTCGCGGTTGATCTCGTTGTCCTCGACCAGCAGCAGCCGCACGCGCGACAAGTCCGGCAGCCCCGGGGGCCGGCCGGGCCGCGCGACGCCCTCGTCGCCAAGGATGCGCTTGCGGCCCAGCACCGAAAGAATGGAATCGAGCAGGGTGGAAGGCGTCACCGGTTTGATCAGGAAGCCGTCGACGCTGGCATCCTGCGCCAGCTTGAAGACGTCTTCGCGGCCATAGGCGGTCACCATCACCACTTTGGGCGTGGGCCGCAGACCGGCGTCGTGGCGCAAACGCCGCGTCACTTCATCGCCGTTCATGCCGGGCATGCGCCAATCCATCAGCACCAGGTCGAAGGGCCGGTGCGCGGCGCCGGCCAGGATGGACAACGCCTCCCTGCCGCTGGCCGCGACGGCCACCTCCAGCCGCAGAAACCGCAACATGTCGGCCAGGATGTCGCGCGCCGATTCGCTATCGTCGACCACCAGCACCCGTATGTCCTTGAGCAATGGCCCGACCGGGTCGACCACGACGGCCCCGCCGCCATCGTCCGCCGCCGACAAGGGGAAGTCGAGCGTCAGGCACAGCGTGGTGCCGACGCCGGGCTCGGAGCGCTCAAGCCAGATGCGCCCGCCCATCAGGTCGACCAGTTCCTTGCTGATGGCCAGGCCCAGTCCGGTCCCGCCGAAGCGCCGCGTGGTGCTCTGGTCGGCCTGGGTGAACTTCTGGAACAGGCGCTCCCGCACCTCGGGCGCCATGCCGATGCCGGTATCGCGCACCGCCATTTCGATCGTGATGCCGTGGGCGGCGCGCGCCACGGCCCGAAACCGCAGCTCGACCTCGCCCTGCTCGGTGAACTTGATCGCATTGCCGCAAAGATTGAGCAGGATTTGGCCGAGCCGCAGCGGATCACCGATCAGGGCGCCGGGAATGGACGGGTCGTAGCGGATCAGGAATTCGACCCCTTTTTGCTGCGCCTGGAAAGCGACGGTGTCGGTGATATGTTCGAGCACCGCGTCGAGCGTGAAGGGGATCGCTTCGATATCGAGCTTTCCCGCTTCGATTTTCGCAAAATCGAGAATGTCGTTGATGATGGCAAGCAGCGACATGGCGCCGCTCTGGGCCTTGCCGAGATAGTTGGCGACGGTCGGCGACAACTCCGTTCTCAGCGCCAGGAACAACATCCCCAGAATGGCATTCATCGGGGTCCGGATTTCGTGGCTCATATTGGCCAGGAACTGGCCTTTGGCCGTGTTCGCCGCTTCGGCGGCATCCTTCGCCAATCGCAGTTCTGCGGTACGGTCGTTGACGATGGCCTCGAGGTTTTGATTGACCTCCTTGAGTTCCCGCATCGACGCGTGCAGTTGCACGTGGCTTTCATTCAGCGCGGCCACCAGATTGCCGAGTTCGTCGCGATAGGGATAGTCGATCTTTTCGAC
>DATMSN010001275.1:0-3985 GCA_035565375.1 Duganella sp.
GGCGGCCGGCGGTTCGCTGACCGCCAGGCTGAAGGACCACAGCCAGACTTTCCGCGTGCAGTGCCTGCATCAGCGCGTCGCGCGCTGCCTGTCGGACGAGGCCGCCGTGATCGGCCTGCGCCGGCCGGGCCGCGTGTGGGAGAGGGAAGTGCTGCTGCGGTGTGATAATACGCCGGTGGTGTTCGCTCACACGGTGGTGCCGATGTCGGCCACGGCGGCCGACTGGCCTTTATTTAGCGCGCTGGGCGAGCGCTCGCTGGGGACGACCTTGTTTGGCGACCCGCGGGTGCGGCGCGGCGTTTTGGAATTTGCAAGATTGCGGCAGCAGCATCCGCTGGCGCTGCGCGCGGCGGCGGCCCTGGGGCTGGAAAACGAAGATCAACTTCGCGAGGCGCGCCCGCAAGAGCGCATATTATATGCACGGCGCTGTTTATATCGGCGCCGTCAGGGTACTCTGCTGGTCACGGAAGTGTTTCTGCCTTCCGTGCTGGACCTGAAACAACAGTGATAACAACGAACAGAAGCGAGCAATGAATCTATTTTTCGAAGAATCCGGCGATTTCAAGGTCGGTACCATGATGTCGCAAGCGGGCGAGGCCTACCAGGTTGAGATGGCCAGCGGCAAGCGCACCAAGGTCAAGATCAAGGACGTGCTGCTGCAGTACGAGAAGCCGTCGCCGGCGGATTTGATGGAACAGGCCAAGGCCGTCGCCGCCGAGATCGACCTCGACTTCCTGTGGGAAGTGGCGGGCGAGGAGGAATTCGGCTTCGCCGAGCTGGGCGCGGAATACTTCGGCCACGCGCCGCTGCCGGCCGAGGCCGCCGGGCTGATCCTGAGCCTGCACTCGGCGCCGATCTATTTCTACAAGAAGGGCCGGGGCCGTTACAAGGCCGCGCCGGAGCAATCGTTGCGCGCCGCACAGGCCGGTATCGAGAAAAAGAAACAGCAGGCGCTGGTCCAGGCCCAGTACGTCGAGGAACTGAAGGCCAACCGGTTGCCGGAATCGATGAAGAACATCGTCATGCAGCTGCTGTTCAAGCCGGACAAGAACTCGATCGAATACAAGGCGATGGAAGCGGCTTGCAATGAATTGCACACCAATCCGCAGCGATTGATGCTGGCGGCCGGCGGCGTCGCCTCGCCCAAGGCGCTGCACATGGCCAAGTTCCTGTTCGAGAGCTTCCCGCGCGGCGCCGGCTTCCCGGACGTGCCGGTGCCGGTGGCGCCGACCAATCTGCCGCTGGCCGACGTCAAGGCGTTCTCGATCGACGACGTCACCACCACCGAGATCGACGACGCCTTCTCCGTCACCCAACTGGCCGACGGCAACGTCAAGATCGGCATCCACATCGCCGCGCCGGGCCTGGGCATCAAGCCGGACGACGCGGTCGACAAGATGGCGCGCGCGCGCATGTCCACCGTGTACATGCCGGGCGACAAGATCACCATGCTGCCGGATGCCATCGTCGACGCGTTCACCTTGGCCGAGGGCAAGACCTGCCCGGCGCTGTCGCTGTACGCGACCTTGAACCCGGCCGACTGGTCGTTGATCGCCACCGAGACGCGCGCCGAGATGGTGCCGATCCAGAGCAATCTGCGCCACAACGACCTGGACGATCTGGTCAACGAGGAAACCCTGGCCAGCGGCGAGGGCGACTACGCCCACAAGGAAGAGCTGGGCCTGATCTGGAAATGGGCGCAGGTGCTGGAGGCGGCGCGCATGGTCAAGCGCGAGGGCTTCGGTTTGAAACCGGAACAGAACAACCGCGTCGATTTCAACTTCTATGTCGAGAACGATGTCGTCACCGTCAGCCGCCGCAAGCGCGGCGCGCCGCTCGACAAGATCGTCGCCGAGCTGATGATCTTCGCCAACAGCACTTGGGGCAAGCTGATGCACGACCACGGCGTGCCGGGCATTTACCGCAGCCAGGGCCAGGGCGTCGGCGGCTGGGCCGCCAAGATGCAGGTGCGCATGGTCACGCATGCGGCGCCGCACCAGGGCCTGGGTGTCGACCAGTACGCGTGGAGCACGTCGCCGCTGCGCCGCTACACCGATCTGGTCAATCAATGGCAGATCCTGGCGTGCGCCGAGCACGGCGTGACGGCGCCGCTGGTGGCGCCGTTCAAGCCGAAGGACTCGGAACTGTTCGCCATCGTGTCGCAGTTCGACGCGGCGTACGCGGCGTACGGCGACCATCAATCGAACATGGAACGCTACTGGTGCCTGCGCTGGCTGGGCCAGGAAAACGCGCGCCAGGTCGAGGCGGTGGTGCTCAAGGATGAGGTGCTGCGCCTGGTCGACATTCCGCTGATCATACGTCTGCCGGGCATGCCGTCGGTGGCGCGCGGCGCGCAGGTCAAGATCGACATCCTGCGCTGGGACGAGGTCGACCTGTCGATCGAAGCGCGCATCCTGGAGATTCCGACCACCGAGGCGGTGGCCGCCGATGCCGAGCTCGATTACGAGGATGAGGTGGTAGAGGAAGCGGTCGCCGCGCCGGAGGTGGCGGTGGAAGTGGCCGCCGAAGAACCGGCCCCCGAGTAAAACCAAGCGGCGACCTCAAGCATCTGAACCATCTGAACCACGTAGGGCGGATTAGCGCAGCGTAATCCGCCATGCATGCGTCACCGGCGGCGCAAACATGGCCGATCGCGCCCCGCCGGTAGCCGCCGGGTTTTCTTTAAAGTAAAATCACCCCACCCATTTTGAACCCCGGCCCCGCGTGAAGTCTTTCCAAGAAAATCGCTTCCTGTACATCGCCATCGGCGTCTCGCTGATCGCGCACGCCGCCATGCTGACGGTGCACTTCGTCGCGCCCACGCCGGCGCCGGTCAAACCGACCGATCCCGGCCTGGAAGTCATCCTCGTCAACGCCAAGCACAGCAAGGCGCCGCTGAAGGCCGAGGCGCTGGCCCAGGCCAACCTCGACGGTGGCGGCAACGTCGACAAAGGCCGCTCCAAGTCGCCGCTGCCGGACATGCGCAAAACCGAGGACGGCGAGAGCATCAAAGCCTCCAAGCGCCGCATCGCCGAGCTGGAGGAGCGCCAGCGCAATCTGCTCACGCGCGTGGCCAAGCCCGATCTGTTCGCCGCGCCGCCGGTGACCGAGAAGACCGCGCCCGATCCGCTGCCGAGCGGCGCCGACCTGCTCGATTCGAGCAAGGCGATCGCCCGCCGCGCCGCCGAGATCAGCGAAACCATCGAAGACCAGAACAAGCGTCCGAAGAAAACCTTCATCACGCCGAGCACGCGCGGCGTCGGCTACGCGATGTACTATAAAACGCTGCAAAAGCGGATCGAAGACATCGGTACGTTGAACTTCCCCCAGAAGAACGGCCGCAAGCTGTACGGCCAGCTGGTGCTGTCGATCCCGGTCTTCCAGGATGGCACGATTTACGAGAAGGAAGGCGGCATCAAGGTCGACCGCAGCTCCGGCAACGCCGCGCTGGACGACGCCGCCATCAACATCGTGCGCCGCGCGGCGCCGTTCGGCAAATTTCCGCCGAACATGCTGTCGGCCGACAAGGACGATCTGTGGGTGATCGTCACGACGTTTAAATTTACCCGCGAAGACAAATTACAAGCCGACATGAGCGGCGGAGGAAGATGACGATGGATCGCTACTGCGTGTTCGGCAACCCGATTGCCCATAGTAAATCGCCCGAGATCCACGCCGCCTACGCGGCGCAGACCGGCCAGGCGCTGCGCTACGAAAAACGGCTGGCGCCGCTGGACGGCTTCGCCGCCGCCGTGCACGCCTTCATCGCCGAGGGCGGCAAAGGCGCCAACGTCACCGTGCCGTTCAAGCTGGAGGCGGTCAAGGTCGCCAACGCGCTGACGATACGCGCGCAGGCGGCCGGCGCCGTCAACACCTTGCACTTCACGGAAGACGGCATCATCGGCGATAACACCGACGGCGCCGGCCTGGTGGCCGATATCGTCGGCAACGCCGGCGTGGCGATCACCGGCAAGCTCGTGCTGCT